>NZ_AAEW02000014.1 GCF_000167355.1 Desulfuromonas acetoxidans DSM 684 | reverse complement strand
TGACCATTAGTTTTTATTGTGGTACATCTTTGAGGGTCGTCTTGTCTGCAATTCAGGAGCCCACTATGAAGCTTGCCCTTACCCAATTCAGCCTGAAACGACCCTGGCTGATCATCATAACCGTTCTGGCCCTTGTCGTGGCGTTCGCCATGCAGTTTCCTGCGGTCACGTTTGATAATGATCCGGAAAATATGCTGTCTGTCGATGAGCCGGTGCGGATTTTTCACCATGAGGTGAAAGATAAGTACGCGCTGTACGATTTTGTCATTGTCGGTGTTGTCAATGAGACGAATCCGGATGGGGTGTTCAATGTTGCGACATTGAACCGCCTTGATCATCTCACCCAGCAATTACTCCATCTGCAAAAAAATGAGCAGGGTTTGCCAGAGATTGTTCTTCCGGCACACCAGGGCCAGCCGCAACAACGGACGACGTACGATCTCAATCCTCAGGGGTGGTGGCCGCGCCTGTTGGGAAAAGTCTTTAATCACAATCCCAATGACCTGTTTGATGATGAGGGCAACAGCGCCATCGTCAAACGAGAATTGATGGCGCCAAGCGTTGTCGATAATATCAAGCAGGCCGGGCTGGGATCTCTGAAGCTCGAATATCTGATGGAAAATCCTCCCCGCACTGACGAGGAAGCCCGGCAGATTGCTGAGGATGCCATGAGCAATCCGCTCTATCGCGGGACTCTGGTGTCGGAAGATCGTAAAGCCGTCTGTCTTTATATTCCGATCATCGCCAAGCCCTACAGTTATAATGTGGCGAATCTGGTGCAGACCTTAACCGCTGATTGGCCACAGGAAGATCGGGTGCTGATTACCGGCCTGCCGGTGGCGGAAGACACCTTTGGCGTTGAAATGCTGGTGCAGATGGCCACCTCGGCACCGTTAGCCGGACTGGCGATCTTCCTGCTGATGTGGCTGTTTTTCCGCAATGTCTCGTTGATCATTGCTCCGATGTTGGTGGCGGTGTTCAGTGTCGTCAGCGCCATGGGGCTGTTGATCGGTCTTGGTTACGATGTGCACATCATGAGTTCGATGATCGCCATTTTCCTCATGCCGATCGCTGTGGCGGATTCAGTACATATTCTCAGTGAGTTTTACGACACCTACCACCGTTTCGGCAACAAGAAGGAGACGATCCGTTATGTCATCGGTCATCTGTTTAAACCGATGCTCTATACTAGCCTGACCACCATCGCCGGATTTGGTTCGCTGGCATTTACTCCGATCCCGCCGGTGGAAGTATTTGGTCTCCATGTCGCGTTTGGTGTGGCTGTTGCCTGGCTGTTGAGCATGACGTTCATCCCGGCTTATATCATGGTGGCAATTTCGGAAGAAAAATTATCACGGGCGCATCTTGAACAACCCCATGACACCTCTTCCGGGCTGTTATCGACATTGCTTGAGGCGATGGGACGGCTGAGTTTCAGTCATGGAGGGACGGTATTGGTGGTCACGGTGGTGCTGCTGATTGGCGCCGGCTATGGGATTTCGACCATTAATGTCAATGACAATCCTGTCAAATGGTTCACCCATAATCATGATATCCGGGTGGCGGACCGGATTCTCAATCACCATTTTGGTGGTACATATACCGCTTATCTGACTTTTGCCGAGGTGAGACCGGAAGCCTGTAACCGAGAACAGAAGCGAGCCCTGGTGCGTAAACGGGTGCAGGAGCGGTTTGGTGAACAGTTTCCCCAGGGCGTGGCACGCATTAAGGCAAAACTCGAAGAACTCAAGGCCAACCAGCGCCATGTTGACGGATGCGATGTGCACAAATGTTTCCATCAGCTGTTTCTTGAGGCGCAGGACATTGATGAACAGATTATGGCCGGGTGGAACGTTCTTGCTGATGAGATCAACTATATGGATCCCAACGGCTTAACGCGCAAGCAGTTGATTGCCAACCTGGCCCCCGTAGAGGTGCAGATAACACAAGAGCTGGCTGCTTTACTCAAACAGTTGCCGGATGATGACACGCTGCAGGGTTATCCGTTGATGGATGCGGCGTTGAAAATTTGTGACGAACATACCGGCCAATCCTTTGCTTCTTTTGTCCTGGAGATGGAGGCTGAAGTGACGGCCCCGCCGTTTAAACAGCCACAGATGTTGCGCTATGTCGAAGGGTTGCAACAGGTGCTGAATGAAGGGGGATTAGTCGGCAAGAGCACCTCGGCCGTTGATGCACTGAAAAAGGCGGCGTATGAACTCAGCTATGTGGCGCCGCCCGCCGATGCCGAAGGCGAGGAACTGGAGCGCTATCAGCAGCGTAATCAGACTCATTTTGCCGTGCCGGATACGGCGTCAGCCGTTGGTCAGGTGTTTGTTCAGCTCGAAGGGATGAAAAAGAAAGACAGCCTGTTCCATATGATAACTCGCGATTACCGGGAAGCCAATGTCTGGATTCAGTTGAAAAGCGGTGACAATCAGGATATGGAAGCCGTCGTTGCCCAGGTGGAAGACTATATGCAGCGCAATCCGCCGCCGGTTCCGTTAAAGAACCGCTGGGCCGGGCTGACATATCTCAATGTTGTTTGGCAGGATAAAATGGTTAACGGTATGTTATCGTCTCTGGCGGGGAGTTTCGTCGTCGTGCTGGTGATGATGATGTTGCTATTCCGCTCTGTGATCTGGGGCGCCTTGGCGATGATTCCACTGACCGTGACCATCAGCTTGATCTATGGACTGATTGGCGTCGCAGGCAAGGATTATGATATGCCGGTGGCGGTGCTGTCGTCACTGACATTGGGTTTGAGCGTCGACTTTGCCATCCATTTTCTGCAACGGGCACGTGAGCTGTATCGGCAGAATGGCGATTGGACGGAATCCTGTAAAGTGATGTTCAAGGAGCCGGCCCGGGCGATTACCCGTAATGCCATTACCATCTCGGTTGGTTTTACACCATTGCTGCTGGCTCCGCTGGTGCCTTATAAGACGGTTGGGTTTTTTCTGGCGACGATCATGGCGGTCTCATGGTTGGCATCGTTGATCATTCTGCCCGCTTTGCTGACTTTGTTGCAGCGCTGGGTGTTCCGCCAGGATGTGCTGGATGAAGGGCTTTAACCGCTGAGATTTCAGCAAAAAAACTGTGGATTTGACTTAAAAATTATCACCACAAGGAGATTCATCATGAACTCTGTTCGTTTCAGCATAATGACGTTGATGTTACTGCTCGTTGTCTCCTCACTGAGCTATGCGTTAACTGCGGATGAAATTATCGACCAGGCCAATCAGGCGTCCTACTATTCTGGAAAGGATGGTCGGGCGATGGTCAAGATGACCATTACTGCCAAAGGAGGCGATGTCCGCGTTCGTGAATTTACACAGCTTCGTTACAACGAAGACAATGGCGACCAGAAATTCTACACCTATTTCAAGGCTCCGGCCGATGTGTACAAAATGGCTTACCTGGTATGGAAAAACATCGGCCGTGATGACGATCGCTGGTTGTGGCTGCCGGCCCTGAATCTGAAAAAAAGGATTGCACCGGGTGACAAACGCACCAGCTTCGTCGGTTCTGATTTTCTTTATGAGGATGTTTCCGGACGCAGCCCGGAAGAAGATGTTCACACGTTGGTTGAAGAGACGGACACGGTGTATCGTATCGATAATGTGCCGAAAGATCCGGGCTCTGTCGAGTTTTCACACTATGTGGTCGATATCGACAAGAGTACGTTCCTGCCGATGATCGCCCACTATTATGATCATAGCGGTAACAAGTACCGTGAGGTCGAGGCACTGAACGTTGAAGAGATTCAAGGCTTTGCCACTGTCACGGTCTCCGAGGCGCGAGATCTGGCCTCCGGTAGTGTGACACGCAATGAATTCCGTGACGTGGAATATAATATTGGCTTGAGCAGCCGGATCTTCACCGAGCGCTTTTTGCGCCGCCCACCACGGGAAGTTCAATAGCGCGCACATTTTGCGACCAGCCCAGGCTGGCATGACATCGGGCTGGTCGCGGTTTGCAATGATGGATCGAAGGAGGGACGTGGCATGAAGCGATGGGGACTGGCGCTGGTGCTGTTGTTGTGGGCTTCTGCTGCCTGGGGCTGGCAAGTGCACGGTTTTATCGATGGGCGCAGTGGCATGCGTCTTCAGGACGATGCGGTAGAGCGACGGGCGATTCTCAACGAACTGCGTCTGCAGTTGGACCTCAATCATATGTCGGATCTGGCCATCTGGCAGTTTCGTGCTGATCTTGTTGGCGATGAGGCCGCCGGTGAGACGGATCAGGACCTGGAACGTGGTCACGGGGTGCTCGATCTGCGTGAAGCCAATGTTCTCCTGACGCCCTTTTACTTTCTCGATGTCAAGCTCGGGCGGCAGATTCTCACTTGGGGAACCGGTGATCTGCTGTTTATCAACGACCTGTTTCCCAAAGACTGGCAATCCTTTTTCATTGGCCGCGATGTTGAATACCTCAAAGCGCCGTCCGATGCCGCCATGTTTAGTTTTTATCCGTCCTGGGCCAATATTGACGTGATCTATGTGCCGCGCTTTGATGCCGATCGTTACATCTCGGGTGAACGGATCTCATACTGGAATCCCATGTTGGGTCGGCGTGCTGGTAGCGGGGATGACATGGCTGTTGATCAGCGCACAGAGTGGTTGCGCGAAGATGAGTGGCATCTGCGTATTTCGCGGAATGTCGAAGGGGTTGAATGGGCGGCTTATGCCTATGACGGTTATTGGAAGAGCCCCCAGGGTGTGGATGTCGTGTACCGCTCTTATTTTCCAAAATTGCGGGTCTTTGGCGCAAGTGTGCGGGGCAGTATTGCCGGTGGGGTTGTTAATCTGGAAACCGGTTATTACGATTCCCGGGAGGATCGGCGGGGTGATGATGCCATGGTGCCAAACAGTGAAATGCGAGTGCTGGTTGGCTATGAGCGTGAGATCGTCCGCAATTTTTCAGCAGCGCTGCAATATTATCTGGAATATATGCAGGACTATTCTGCCTATCGACGTACCCTGCCGGAGGGGATGGCAGCTCGTGATGAGGATCGCCATGTCCTGACTCTGCGCCTTACCCGTCAGTTGCTCAATCAGAATCTGGAGCTTTCCCTGTTTAGCTATTGGTCACCTTCGGACCGGGACAGTTATCTGCGTCCCCATGTCAAATATAAAGCCAGCGATGCTGTCAGTTTGTATCTGGGAGCCAACCTGTTCTTCGGAGACGTTCCCCACACCTTTTTCGGCCAGTTTGAGGACAATACCAACGTGTATGCCGGGGTGCGTTACAGCTTTTGATCAGGCTGCAGAAGAGTCCTGGTCCATGATCTGTTCAAGGGCAATGGCGAGTTGATCCGGGCAGCTGGTGGTGCCGCGACAGGTAATGCCGCGCAGGGTCTGGGCGACGTCACTGATTTTTTGGTTGCGGATCAGGCGTTCGATACCAGCGGTGTTGCCACGGCAGCCGCCAATGAATTTGACCTCGCTGATGGTGTCGTTATCCGTGGTGATTTTGATCTGTTTAGCACAGCAGCCGTTGGGTTTGAACTGGTAGGTCATGGAGGTCCCTCGTTGATTCTATTGTCAAGATATTCAATTATCTGAATTATCGTACGCATCTTTAACACACTGCCGCTGAAATAGCAATGGCGATGCGTGGTAGAGGACCGTTCAAAGCTGCGTGTCGCTTTACCCTCTAGGAGCCGCCCTTGTTTGATACCCACCTCCATGTTCAGCGACTCAGAGCAACTGATCGCTATGTGACGCCCTGTTTGGCTGCGGCCATCAGCGAAGCGGACTGGCCGCAACTGCGTCGTTTGCATGATCATAATCCGCAGCAGTGGCTGGCGCTGGGGGTTCATCCGCAACACGCCCATCAGTGGCAAAAGACAACCGAAGATCATCTACGGCGTCAGCTTGCCGGGGCCGGTGTCGTGGCTGTTGGCGAGATCGGATTGGACAAGCGGCTCGCCGTGTCGATGGAGATCCAGGAGCAGGTGCTGCGTTGTCAGTTGCGGCTGGCCGTGGCCTGTGATAAACCCGTGGTTCTTCATGCAGTGCGCAGCTTTGATAAATTGATTCCCATGCTTGAGCAGGAACGGATTGATCGTGTCGGTGGCGTGGTGCACGGTTTTTACGGCAGTGTTGAGATCGCTCGACAACTGGAGCGACTGAATCTGGCGGTGGGCGTGGGCCGCTTGATTCTTGATCCGGCGGCGAAAAAACTGGTTGATGTGGTTCGGGCGGTCTCCGAGGACTCCTTACTGATTGAAACGGATGCGCCGTGGCGTCAGCCGTGTGGCGATTGGGGGCTGGCCTGGAATCAAATCCTCGATCAGGTTGCGCGGTTGCGCGACTGGGACCGGCACCAGGCGATCCGGATCACCGATGAGAATGCCCGGCGCATTTTGCGTGTGCCGCACGGAGAGACAAGATGACGACAGAGTCAGATATACAGCGGTTCAGCCGCAGTGAGTTGTTGCTCGGGGAGCAGGGTTTGATTAGGCTGGCGCAGAGTCATGTGGCAGTGTTCGGCATGGGTGGTGTCGGTAGTTATGCGGTTGAAGCGTTGGCCCGCTCCGGTATCGGAGCTCTGACCCTGATTGATTATGACCGGGTGTGTGTTACCAATATCAACCGCCAACTGTTTGCTCTGGATTCCACCGTGGACCGGGTTAAGGTCGAGGTGGCGGCAGAGCGCTGCCGGATGATCAATCCCTCGTTACGGATCACAGCGTTATGCCAACGTTATACGCCGGAGTCGGGTCCGGCTCTTTTGGCTGAACCCTTTGATTTTGTCCTCGATTGTATCGATACTATCACCGCCAAACTTGACCTTATCAGGCAGTGCAAAGAGCGACAGCTCCCGGTGATCTCCTCCATGGGCGCGGCCAATAAAACCGATACCGGGAAAATTCTCCAGGCGGATCTGTTTGAAACGCACAACTGCCGTCTGGCCCGGATTATGCGCAAAGAGTTGCGAAAGCGCGGTGTGGAGAACGGTGTACCGGTGGTCTATTCCACCGAAGAGTACTTACCGGATTCAACCCGACCGTCGGCACCGCGGCAAAAAGGGGTTGTGGTGCAGCGGCCGCCCATGGGGTCATTGTCAACCGTTCCGCCTGTGTTTGGTTTGATGATGGCCGGTTTTGTTATCAACCGCCTTGCAGGTGTGTCGTCATGATCGACCTGATCTGGTGGCAACTTGTCGCATTGGCGGCAGTTGGTGTGGTCAGTGGCTTTCTCAATATTCTCGCCGGGGGCGGTTCACTGCTGACCTTGCCCCTGCTGATTTTTCTCGGACTTCCACCAACGGTTGCTAATGGCACCAATCGGGTGGCCATTGTCGTCCAAAATATTTTTGCTCTGAAAAGCTTTCATCGCAGTGGTGTGCTCTCTTGGCGGCTGGCATTGCTGTGCTCGGTGCCGGCGGTAATTGGTGCGGTGATCGGTGCTCAACTGGCGGTAGAGATGGATGATAGCCTGTTTAAACAGGTACTGGCTGCCGTTATGGTGCTGGTTTTGCTGCTGACCACTTTTGATCCGGCACGACGCTTTCAGGGCTGTTTTTCCGACCACCCGAGACTGCGTTCCATCCTGTTGCTGGTGGGCTTTTTTGTTGTTGGGCTCTATGGCGGGTTTGTTCAGGCCGGCGTCGGATTTCTGATCCTCAGTGTTGTGTTGATGGTTGGGTTGGATCTGGTGCAGGGAAATGTGCTTAAGGTGGTTGTCGTGTTGATCCTTAATCTGCCGGCTCTGGCCATCTTTGCCTGGAACGGTCAGGTTGATTGGCTGGTCGGTGGTGTGCTGGCGGTCGGCAATGCCTGTGGCGGTGCCATGGCTGCGCGGCTGGCTGTTCTCAAGGGACATCACTGGTTACGCCGGGTTGTGACCCTTGTTGTCCTGCTGTGTGCCGTGCGACTTTTCCTGGCATAAGACCCTTCTCAGACAATCTGTATACAGCTAAGAAAATGCACACTGTATACAATTTCTTTTTGCAATTTTTTAAAACGATGTTTAAGATGGGCGCTAATATGTGATCCCCGCCAGGTGGTAATTGCGACCGGGGGCTTATTTGATTTTTTAACTTGTTAAGGGGGTAAGAATGTTGATGAAATTTGTAAGTTGGAGGCCGCCGCCATCCTGAACACTGCTTCTAAAGTGGCGTTTCGACAGGACAGGGATTTTTCCAGAAAGAGTCTGGAAAGAGTTCCGGTTCAGAACAAACTATTAAGGATAGGTATTTCGTTATGCAAATGCTTCAAAGCTCTATTGGAAGAAAGCTCGTGATGGCAGTGACCGGTTTGTGTCTGGTCGGCTTTGTCATCGTTCACCTGCTTGGTAACTCGTCCATTTTTGTTGGTGCGGACGGTATCAATGCGTACGCTGAGCACTTACATGCGTTGGGTCCCCTGGTTTGGATCTTTCGCCTGGTGCTGCTTGGCCTTTTCGGGCTGCATATCTTTTTCGGTATTCAGCTGACTCTGGAAAATCGTGCGGCTCGTCCCATCGATTACAACCAGAAGAAGAATATCCGTACTTCGTTTGGTGCCGAGACCATGATCTACACCGGTCTGGCGATTCTGGCTTTTGCCGTTTACCATCTGTTTCACTTCACCATGCATCTGACCAACCCTGAGATCTCCGTTGGTGTCCTGCCTCTGGATGCGCTGGGTCGTAACGATGTCTTCACCATGATGGTCCTGAGCTTCCAGAAATTCTTCATCAGCTTGATCTACATCGCTGCCATGGTGACTCTGCTGCTTCACCTGAGCCACGGTGTACAAAGCCTGTTCCAGACTCTGGGTCTGCTTGGCAGCAACACTCTGCCGACCATGGAAAAAATCGGTCGTGCAGCGGCTATCGTCGTGTTTGTTGGTTTTATCTCTATTCCGGTGTCCATACTTCTGGGCCTGATTAAAGTTTAGGAGGGTACATCGTGATTCTTGATGGAAAATGTCCGACTGGACCTATTGAAAAATCTTGGGATAAGCATCGCTTTGACATGAAGCTGGTTAACCCGGCGAACAAGCGTAAGTACAAAGTTCTCGTTGTCGGAACCGGTCTGGCCGGTGGTGCTGCTGCAGCAACCATGGGTGAGCTTGGCTACAACGTCGAAGCTTTCTGCTACCAGGATAGTGCACGTCGCGCTCACAGTATCGCGGCTCAAGGTGGTATCAACGCTGCCAAAAACTACCACAATGATGGTGACAGTGTTTTCCGCCTGTTCTATGACACCATCAAAGGTGGTGACTTCCGTGCTCGTGAGGCTGACGTCTGGCGTCTGGCTCAGGTCTCCAACAACATCATTGACCAATGTGTGGCTCAAGGCGTTCCTTTCGCTCGTGAGTACAGTGGTCTGCTGGCCAACCGTTCTTTCGGTGGTGCTCAGGTTTCCCGTACATTCTACGCTCGTGGTCAAACCGGACAGCAGCTGCTGCTCGGTGCCTACCAGGCCCTGTCTCGCCAGGTGAAGGCTGGTACTGTCAAGCTGCATGAGCGCACTGAAATGCTGGACCTCGTTGTTGTAGACGGTGTCGCCAGAGGTATCACCGTTCGTAACCTCGTTACCGGCGAGCTTGAGTCTTACTGGGGCGATGCCGTTGTTCTGGCCACCGGTGGTTATGTCAACGTCTTCTACCTGTCCACGAATGCCATGGGCTGCAGTGTTACCGCTGCCTGGAAAGCTTCTAAAAAAGGCGCTTTCATGGCCAACCCCTGCTACACTCAGATTCACCCGACCTGTATTCCGCAAAGCGGTGACCATCAGTCCAAACTGACCCTGATGTCCGAATCTCTGCGTAACGATGGTCGTTGCTGGGTTCCCAAGCGCAAAGAAGATTGCGACAAGCCGGCCAGCGAAATTGCTGAAGATGATCGTGACTACTACCTTGAGCGTAAGTACCCCTCCTTTGGTAACTTGGCTCCTCGTGATATTGCATCACGTGCTGCAAAAGAGCAGTGTGATGACGAGCGTGGTGTCGGCCCCGGTAAGCGTGGTGTTTACCTCGACTACCAGAGCGCGATTGATCGCGTTGGTGAAGACACCATCCGCGAGCGTTACGGCAACTTGTTCGACATGTACGAGAAGATCACTGACGAGAACGCCTACAAGCAGCCGATGCGTATCTACCCGGCACCGCACTACTCCATGGGCGGTCTGTGGGTTGACTACAACTGCATGAGTAACGTTCCCGGTCTGTTTGTTCTCGGTGAAGCCAACTTCTCCGTTCACGGTGCCAACCGTCTCGGTGCTTCGGCACTGATGCAAGGTCTGGCTGACGGTTACTTCGTCATCCCTTACACCATCGGCAACTACCTGGCCACGGTTAAGCCGGGCGAGGTTACGACTGATCATGCGGCATTCGCTCAGTCCCGTGATGAAGTTCAGGCCCGTATCGACAAGCTGATGAATGTCAATGGTAAGCGTTCCGTCAGCTCTTTCGCCCGCGCTCTTGGTAAGATCATGTGGGAGAAAGTTGGTATGGCACGTAGTGAGGAAAGCCTCAAGGAAGCTCTCGAAGAGATTCCCAAGCTGCGTGAAGAGTTCTGGAAAAATGTCAAGGTCACCGGTGAGAAGGGAACGCGTAACAGCCAGCTGGAAGATGCCGGTCGTGTTGCTGACTTCCTCGAGTTTGCCGAGATCATGACGACAGACGCGCTGCACCGTAAAGAGTCCTGTGGTGGTCACTTCCGTACGGAATACCAGACTGAGGACGGCGAAGCAATGCGTGACGACGAGAACTTCTGCTATGTTGCGGCCTGGGAGTACAAAGGTGAAGGCAAGGCACCTGAGCTGCACAAAGAGCCGTTGAAATTCGAAAACGTTAAACTTGCGATAAGGAGTTATAAATAATGGATCTGACACTTTACGTATGGCGCCAAAATGGCCCGGAGGATAAGGGCAAGCTGGAGCAGTACGAGGCTAAAAATGTCAGCCCCGACAGCTCCTTTCTGGAAATGCTTGATGAGGTTAACGAAGAGCTGATCACCAGCGGCATTGAGCCCATCGAGTTTGATAACGACTGCCGCGAAGGTATCTGCGGTACCTGTGGTTGTGTCGTGAATGGTATTCCTCACGGTCCTCAAGAGAAGACCACGGCATGCCAACTGCACATGCGTCAATTCAGCGATGGCGACAGCCTGACCTTGGAGCCGTGGCGTGCCAAGGCTTTCCCGGTGATCAAGGACCTTGCAGTTGATCGTGCCGCTCTGGATAACATCATCCAATCCGGTGGTTACACTTCTGCGTATACCGGTGAAGTTGGTGAGGCGAATCAGACTCTGATTTCCAAGCCGGATGCCGATTATGCTATGGACGCAGCTGAGTGTATCGGTTGTGGTGCCTGTGTTGCAGCCTGCCCTAACGGCAGCGCAATGCTGTTCACCAGTGCCAAAATTGCCCAGATGGCGGTATTGCCTCAGGGTGAAATTGAGGCTGCTGAGCGCGTCAACAACATGACCGAAGCCATGCTGAACGCCGGTTTCGGTAACTGCACCAACCACTACGAGTGTGAAGCGGCCTGCCCGAAAGGGGTCAGTGTCAAATTCATCGCCAAAACCAACCGCGAGTACGTTAAAGCTCTCGGAAAGTAAGCTGGATTGTAGTGACAATGTCATCAGAAAGGCGGGTCTTCGGGCCCGCCTTTTTGTTTGTTGTCGTCGTCATGATATGACTATGAAATGTTTGTTTTGTGTTAAGTTGTCACGATGAAGTTAGGGATTCGAGCAAAAATCATTGTGCTGGTGATCATGGCTCTGGTCATCTTGTGTGCCGGTTTCGTCAGTCTGCTGGTCCATGAACAGGCTGATCGACACAAAGAGCTAATTCAGCAGGTAGATCGATTTATTCACAACAGTTCAGAACGCGAATTAAGCCGCATCCATAATATTTATCATTCTCGTCTGGATGGATTCATCAAAACTAACCCGTCGATTGTTGACTCTTTTATTTGTGGCGACCGACAGAACCTGTATCAACAATTACAGGTTAAATTAGCCACACTGCAAAAAGAGAACAGCGATTTCTTCTCCATCACATTTATCCGTAAAGATGGAACCGTGCTGTTACGTACGGCCCGTTATGCCATGTACGGTGATTCCGCTTTGGATATCCCCTTTGTCGCCCGAGCTTTTGCACTGAAACAGCCTCAATACGGGTTGACCGTCGCCCGATGGGGATTGGCGTATCGACTGACTCGGCCTATTTTCAAAAATAACCGGTTTGAGGGAATCATTGTTTTTGTGCTGAGGCCGTTGTCCGGTTTGAATCTCATCTACGATAGCCTCGGTGTTGATACGGGTGTCTTGATCAAAAAGAGTTACCAGAAACGCATTAAGGGGGTCAGTTACCCAACATACGGGGACTACCTGCTCATGGAAGAGAAAGGGACGCTGTTCAAGGAGATCTCTGAGTTCCCCGACAAACAGGAGGTTGCACAAGGTCTGATCAAGGCGTATGGCAAAGAGGAATATCTGTTTTATAGTCCTGTTGAATTGAAAAACTTCAACAATGAAGTGATTGGCTACATTCAGCCGGTCAGCAGGCATACCTTGCAGCAACAGAAACATCGATTGGTGCTGAAACAGGCTTTGACAGCTGCGTTCGTGTTGGCCTGTGCAACATTTATCGTTCTATATTTCGGGATTGGTTATTTGTTAAAGCGGTTGGATCGGCTGAATAATACCTTGGAATCACGCGTCAAGGAGCGTACCGAAGAGCTGAATCTGGTTAATCAGGAGTTGAAAAAAGAGATTCGTGAACGGGAGAGTGTTCAGCAGGAACTGGAACGACTCAGCCGCTACGACGGTCTTACAGAGTTGATCAATCGACGCTATTTTGATGAGCTACTGGATATCGAATGGCGAGATGCCTGTCGTCATCAACACTGGGTGACTGTGCTGATGATTGATGTGGATTATTTTAAAATCTACAATGATTGCTACGGCCATTTGCAGGGTGACGAATGTCTTGCCCGGTTGGCTCAACTGTTCAAGAACAAATTCAAGCGCGCGCGTGATGTGGTGGCTCGCTATGGTGGCGAAGAGTTTGTCTGCTTGTTGCCGATGACCAATCCGGCGGAAGCGCAGGGCATGGCTGACGCCTTGCTCGGGGTGGTCCGTGGCTCGGGTATGGAACACTGTGGATCTAAGTGTTCCGGGGTGATTACGGTCAGCATCGGCGTTAGCAGTATGATCCCTGATGCATACCAGACAGCAGACCATTTGATCAGCCAGGCGGATGATGCACTGTACCGTGCCAAACAGAAAGGGCGGAACCAGCTACAAATTTATCAGCGAAAGGACGAGTACTCGCCGCGACGAGTCAAGGGTTAAAAAACTCATCCAGAGCACGATTGTTGGTGGGGATGCGGTAAAAAGAGAAGTGGTCGATTCCCCACTGGACAAGAGCTTCAACCGAAGCGTTAACGAGGGTTTGGGGGGGATCAAGACCAAGAAATGTCAGGACAAAACACAAAAGCTGCTGAGGAGAATACAGATCGCAGGGAGAGCGTTGCTGGTGGCGTTTACTGATCTTGTGCCCGTCTTCAGCCATAGCCAGGGGGATATGGGCATAACGGGGAATGCTCCAGTTCAGGCATTGCAGCAAGTAGATCTGTCGGGGGGTTGACGTGAGTAAATCCCGACCGCGAACAACCAGATTGACTCCGCTGTCATGGTCGTCAATCACCGTGGCCAACTGGTAGGCAAAAATTCCATCGTTGCGTTGCAGAACAAAATCGCCCACATCGTGACGCAGGTTTTGAGTGAATGTTCCCTGGATCAGGTCCGTGAAGCGGATGAGTTCATCACGGGTCTGCACGCGGCAAGAGGTCGGCCGCCCGAAAGGTGGCTGCGAATATAAGCAGGTGCCGGGATAAATTGGCCCTTCCTCGCCCTGATGTGGTGCACTGGCGAGGATCTCCTTACGCGAACAGCTACAGGAATAGGTCCAGCCCTGCTTTGTCAACTGTGTAAGAACTTCCTGGTAACGTTCGTGGCGCTGGCTTTGATACATGACAGGGCCGTCATGGTGTAAGCCAAGGCGTTGGAGATGGTCGAGAATCGTGGCACTGGCTCCTGGAACAGTTCGCGGTTGATCCAGATCATCGATACGAACAAGCCAGCGACCCTGTGGCGATTGTTTCGCGGTCAGATAGCTGGCCACGGCCGCAATGATGGAACCAAGGTGCAATGGCCCGGTTGGGCTGGGAGCAAAGCGACCGACGATGGCTGACGAACAGGTGTTTTTCATAACTAAATGATGGAAGTTTGCGTGAAAAAAGTCAATCCCAGCGAACTTAATTAGTAAATAGGGTTGACAAAAAATTGCCTGCCCCTTATTTATAACAATATAAGTAAACAATAAGCAGGGAGAACAAATGGTCATTACACGAGCAACAGAATACGCGATCCGTGCCATTCTCTATATGTCGAAGTTTCCGCCAGGAGAGATTGTGCTGAAAAAGGATATCTGCCAGACGCAGAATGTCACCCCAGCGTTTCTCACGAAAATCTTTCAGCCGATGGTGAAGGCGGGGATCGTTGGATCGCAGCGCGGTGTCGGCGGTGGTTTTTATCTGCGCCATAAACCCGAAGACATCACGGTCTATGATGTTTTTAAAGCTCAGGAGGATCCCTTGCATATCAACAAATGCCTGGGAGATGAAAACTGTTGTGAGCGTGACAATTATTGCCCGGTTCATGGTGCATGGAAAGAGGTGCGAGAGAGCATGATTCAGCAACTTTCAGAGTATAATTTTGCTCGACTCGCTGAAGAAGAAGAGGCAAATCTCAAAAAGTTAATGGCGATGGACAAGCACGAAGAAGCGTCCTAGCGACCTCTACCATGATGTGATAATTGTCAACAACGACAGGGTCTAATGGACGTTTAACCCTATTGACTTAAATTGTGAATCCGACTAATATTAGTCAATTTTATCGCATCGTTAACTCAGAAGGTTAGGGGTTATATATTATGGATACAGAACAGGCAGAAGCTTATCGTGCTATCCTGCAGCAACAGCTCGAAGATCTGTTGCGCGAGGCGGGAAAGACCGTATCAGGCATGACTGATGAGCATGAAAACTTTCCTGATCCGACGGACCGTGCCTCCATGGAATCAGACCGCAATTTCGAGTTACGAATTCGTGATCGTGAGCGGCGTCTGATCGCAAAAATTCGTGCGGCTCTGGAGCGTATTGATGAAGGCACCTTCGGAATTTGCGAAAGTTGTGAAGAGGAGATTGGAGCGGCGCGTTTGAGAGCCCGTCCCGTCACCACCCTGTGCATCGACTGCAAAACCGAGCAGGAACGACAAGAACGCATCGGTTAAAAATTAACGTCCCGTGGAAGCTTCTTCCACGGGACGTTTTGTTTGAGCTATGAAGGTGCTGTAAAGATCGGCATGTCGTTCAAGGGGGGCTTTTAATCCAAGCCTCGCTCATGTCAGGGGGCTCAAAGATTGCTTTGTTTGCCCGCTTTGTGTACTGTGCATGTCATCACAACGCAAAGACATTTTGGCAGGCCTTTCATGACACACGATAAACTTTATTCACATCTGCAACCCGTACATCCCTTCGAATTCAATGAACGTGTTGTCGCCGTGTTCGATGACATGATCACCCGCAGCGTTCCGCTGTACCGTGAATCACTGTTGCGCCAGGCGCAATTGACATGTCGTTTTTATCAGCCGGGTTCCCGTATTTATGATCTGGGTTGCTCCCATGGAAATTTTGGATTGGAACTGCTCCATCAGATGGATGGCCAGCCCTTTCATCTTGAAGCACTTGACAGCTCCGCACCCATGCTGGAACAGTATCGACAGCGACTACAAGGTGGTTGTGAAACGGAGTGTATTCATCTAGTTGAAAGCAGCATTGAGGATTATCCGCTGGAGAAAGCCTCTGTGATTGTTATCAATCTAACGTTGCAATTTTTGTCTCCCGAGGTGCGGAAAACGTTACTTGCCAGGGTCTATGATGCCCTGCTGCCCAGCGGTATTCTGTTGTTGTCGGAAAAAGTTGTCCATGCGGATTCTGATCTGGATGCGTTACAGCAAGATTTTTATTATCGATTCAAAAAAGAAAACGGCTACTCGCAATTGGAAATCAGTCAAAAGCGTGAAGCTCTGGAAAATGTCCTGATTCCGGAAACCTGTGAGCAGCATGTGGCCCGTCTGAACGATGTCGGCTTTGATAACATTGATATCTGGTTGAAATGGTTTAACTTCATGTCGTTATTATGTTTGAAGAAATAGATAAGCTTATAGCTGCCATTGCCCAGGGCGAAGAGCCTGTTTGGGCGCAGTCGCTGACGGAATTTGTTGAAAAGAAACGGCAATTTCTTCTACGTGACAGAAAAAGCCAAGCGTATCTGCAGCTGCTTGAGAATATCCCCGACAACCTGAAGCTTGAAGCTGATCTGGACCGGGATTGGGTGTCTATCGGCAAGGCCGGTGAGCTCCCAGCAGATCAGGATCAAAAGATTCAACACGCTTTGTTCGGTTTGCGACCCTGGCGTAAGGGCCCTTTTAAGATCCTTGGTACGGAAGTGGATACAGAATGGGTCTCCTACCTGAAGTGGAATCGCCTCAAAGAACAGATTGCGCCCTTGCAGGGACGGCGGATTCTCGACGTTGGCAGTAGCAGTGGCTATTATCTGTTCCGAATGCTTGCGGCAGATCCGAAATTAGTGGTTGGTCTGGAACCGTATCAAACCTTCTATTTTCAGTATTGCCTGCTACAGAAGCTGCTCAAGCAACCCTGCTGTTATACATTGCCGGGGAAATTTGAAGAATTACCTGAGATGACTGGTTGCTTTGATACTCTGTTTCACATGGGTGTGCTTTACCATGTCCGTTCTCCGCTTGACACTCTGACCCGGATTCGACGCACCTTGCGGCGCGGTGGCGAACTGGTTCTGGAAACGCTGGTGATCCCCGGAGAAGAGCAAGTCGCATTGACGCCAAGCGACCGATACGCCAAAATGAACAATGTGTTCTTTCTGCCGACGGTCAATGGTCTGGCCAATTGGCTGGCACGTGCCGGTTTTACCAAGATTCGCTGCATTGACGTGACGCGAACAACCTCTGAGGAACAACGAAAAACGCCGTGGATTCAGACGGAATCCCTAGCGGATTTTCTTGATCCTCAGGATGCGTTGAAAACCATCGAGGGCTATCCGGCACCTCGACGGGCATTGATGTTGGCTGAAGTCAAATAATGACGACAAGGGGGGACCGTGGACCATATTATCGCCACATTACAACGGCATCAGTATGCTGCCCTTGAAGATCAGCATCAGAAAGGTCGCGCCTCGGTGGCCCTGATTTTGCGTCATGGTGCTCAGGGGATTGAGTTGCTGCTGATTCAACGGGCCAAACATCCGAACGATCCCTGGTCCGGGAATCTCGGTTTTCCAGGTGGGCGTATTGATCCCGAAGATGCCACGGCCTATGATGCCGCAGTGCGTGAAACCCGCGAGGAGGTGGGATTGAGCCTGGCGCAACAGGATTACGTCGTGCGCCTGGATGATCATCACGGTGTGCGCATTCCGGTGTGTGTCAGCTGTTTTGTATTCTCAATTGCTGACAATGCTGCGGAGCTGGAAAAAAACTACGAAGTCTCCAAAGCGTTCTGGGTGCCGTTACGCTCGCTGCAGGACCCGGAGAAGCATCACCTGGCGACAGTGTCATGGCATGGTAAATCGATTGCCGTGCCAGGGATCGATCTTGGTGGCGAACTGCCGGTCCTCTGGGGGTTGACCTACCGTTTTATCCGTCATTTCTTTACCGTTATCGGTGAGCCGTTAAGCGACTGTCCCCAAGGAACCATGCTATGATGCCCTACCCTGAGCATCCGATTCTGTTGGTTGATGACGAGGAGCCGTGGTTGCATAGTTTTGCCCTGACCTTGCGTCAGCGCGGCGGGATCAACAATGTGCTTAAAAGTTCCGACAGCCGTGAGGTTCTGCCACTTCTGAGAAATCAAGTTGTCGATACCGTAGTGATCGATCTGACTATGCCCCACATCAGCGGCGAAGAGCTTCTTGAGCAGATCAGCCATGAGTTTCCGGAAATTCCCGTTATTGTCATCACCGGAATGAACCAACTGGACGTTGCCGTAAGCTGTATGAAGGCTGGTGCTTTTGATTTTTTTATCAAAACGGCAGAACGGGAACGGCTGATTGCCGGTGTTAAACGGGCCATTGAATTTAACAGTCTTAAACTGGAGAATCAGCGTCTACGCAGCAAAATGCTAGCGACACGCTCACGGCACGCGGCATTTGAAGAGATTGTCACTGATGATCCGGCCATGTTTAAACTGTTGGATTATCTCGAGGCGGTCTCACCCAGCCGTCACCCGGTTCTCATTTGTGGCGAAAGTGGGACCGGCAAAGAACTTATCGCCCGTGCTGTCCATCAGCTCAGCTGCCCGGAGCAGCCTCTGGTCGCAGTTAACGTTGCTGGGTTAGATGACGACATGTTCGCGGATACCTTGTTTGGTCATGTTGCCGGTGCCTTTACCGGAGCCAGCAGCAAACGTTTTGGGATGGTAGAACAGGCCGCCAATGGGACGCTTTTTCTTGATGAAATCGGAGACTTGAGTCTGCACTCCCAGGTGAAACTGTTGCGTCTTGTTCAGGAACGCGAGTTCCTTCCCGTCGGTAGTGACAAGGTAAAGCGGTCTCAGGCACGTATCGTTTGTGCGACCAATGTTGATCTGGAACAGAAGATAAAAGATGGGAGGTTTCGAGCCGACCTCTATTACCGTCTGGCCACCCATCAGGTTGTTGTCCCACCGCTCAGAGAGCGACGTGCTGATCTCCCCTTGCTGGTGAATTACTTTGTTGATCAGGCGTCAGTGGATCTTGCCAAACCGCGGCCCGCGGTTAAAAAAGAGTTGATTACCCTGTTGCATTGCTACCATTTTCCCGGCAATGTGCGTGAATTGCAGGCGATGATTTACGATGTGTTGAGCCGTTATCATTCTGGGGTGCTGCCGCTAGACGGCTTTCGAGAAAAAATCTTATCCACACCCTCCGGTGGGATCACCGAGCTGGTTGAAGAGATGGTTTTTCCGGAGCACCTGCCCAGCTTGCAGGAGATGTCGCGGTTATTGGTGGAAGAAGCCATGAGTCGTGCTCAGGGCAATCAACGGACAGCTGCAGCGTTGCTGGGTATTTCTCAGCAGGCGTTGAGTAAGCGTTTGAAAAAAATGTCACCTTCGTAGCAGGCTGTTGAAAACACGTTGCGGAGCTTGTGGCCGGGCGGGCAAAATCAAGGACGGGTTTTTAAGGGCTTGATGTTGCAAGCAGGGTGAATTGTATTTCCAGCGTGTAGAGCAGAATGCCCCCGGAGAGAACTGTTCAATATCCTGCTCGTGCCCTGTCGACACAAATCCTTCGGGGCCGGCTTTGCCTCACCTTTGCCACGATGTTGCAAAACCTTGTCTGAGCAGCGTATTGCTGTACCGTGTATTTTCATCTAGAGCCACGATATGGGCATCAAGCCTGACAACTTAAGTTGTCGCCATCCTTTTGTTGTGACTCGTGGTTTCCCATCAAAAAAACTATTTTATTTCAGATAATTACATAGTTTTTTTGCCGCGTGTAGACATTAGAAATATTTTGTCTACAATTTCTGTTGTAGCCTCTCTGTCGTGTAAGGCAGCCAAGTAGTTGTCGCCAATATCTTGTAATTATTTACATTGTTGTCTTTTTTTTTCATCTGGCTTAGCCGTTGCAACGTGCCATTACTAAAAAGTAACAAAGCGTTGACCAGAGAACAATGGGTGAAAAAGATGGCAGAAATACCAAAACAGGTCGTGGTGCTGAATACGATCAATCAGGTATTTACCCACCGGCTACCACTGATATTGCGTGGTTATAAAGTTGTAGAATTTTTTCACCTCGAAGATGTGGTGAATTGGCTGGAGACTTGTAGCGCCAATACAATTAATGTCGCCGCGATCATTCTAAATCTCAAAGAGGTTGATCCGCTTCTGATCACTTTGTCAGAGTTCCATGTGCCCATCTGTGTTGTCAGCACGGATGAGATGTTGGAACGCCAACTGAAGAGATGTATGAAATCAGCATCTCATGGGCATCTCATGTTCTGCCGCGATGAAAATCAGCTTGAAGTGATATTTCATGAATTTAACTGAGGAGCTTTGATGAAAAAAACAGTACGAAACATTGTCATCGTTGTGTTGATTGTCAATGTTAGCTTGGTCGCAGTTGCAGCAGTGGCGGACCTTGGCTGGCTGGGGCCACTACTTGTTGTTGCTTCGATGCTGACGGCGTTAACAGGAAGCTGGGTTGCCGTGTTGAGCACCCAAAAGGCACCGACAGCACAAGGGCCCTCCAGTGATGTTGTCACGGCCGCGCAGGAGCTATTTGTCTGCCTGGAAACAGAAATCACCGGGCAATGTCGTGATGCGCAAAGTGAAAATGCTCAGGTGCAGAATATCCTTGCCGATGCCATAACCAAACTGATTGCCAGCTTCAGCGAACTTGAGGAAAAAACCGTTGAACAAAAAGAACTGGCAGTGACGTTAACCCGTGGACAAGACAATGACAGTGCGATGACATCCTTTAAGGCCCTGTTTGAAAACATTGAAACAGTCATGCAACGTCTGCTGGATGCTACCATCGAAAATAACAGTCAGACAAATCGACTTGTTGCATCCATGGATGAAACCCAAGACCAGTTCCAAAAAGTTCTCGGTATGCTTGGTGAGGTGCGCAAAATTGCCGATCAGACCAACCTGCTCGCTATCAATGCCGCTGTCGAAGCCGCCCGTGCAGGGACCGCCGGAAAGGGATTTGCCGTGGTTGCTGAAGAGGTGCGGAATCTGTCTATTCGCTCCAATCGCTTCAGTGAACAGATTGATACCTCGGTCCAAGCGATCTCAACGGCTTTGGGACATGTCGGCACATCCATTCGGGAACTCTCCGAGAACTCCAGCCAGTTGGTGACAGAAGAAAGTGATCATATCAGCACCACCATGGATCAGGCGCAACAATTCAATCAGATGGTTGAAAAAAGCGCGGGTCAGATTTCGTCTATTGCCGAAGATGTATCGCAGCTTGTGCGTCAAGCGGTGACATCGTTGCAGTTTCAGGACATGTCCACCCAGGTCATTGGAACGGTTACCCGGCGACTTACGGCCATGGACGAATTGATACACAGTGTCGCGCAGCAATCGCAACAGTTGCCCGCGATTGAGGACGGGGATCTCGCCGGGCAGAGCGAGGTTCTGGAAATGATTTTGAAGAGTTCAGCTCGACTGGTTCGCGAAAGCCACCACAATCCGGTGTCGCAAAAAAACATGGACGAAGGTGACATTGAGCTTTTTTGAGTTGGTCTAAGTAAATAATCAAGAACACAGAGAGATAAAGCAAAAGGAGAACAGACTCTATGGCAAAAACAGTGTTAGCGGTCGATGATTCAAAATCGATCCTGCAGATGGTGTCCTTCACTCTCAAAGGTGCCGGTTATCAGGTGATTGAAGCCGGCAACGGTCAGGAAGCTCTCGCCGCCGCGCAAAAACACAAAGTTGACCTGGTGCTCACCGACCTCAACATGCCGGTGATGGACGGGCTGACCCTGGTACAGAAACTGCGCGCCGCGCCCACCTACAAATTCACCCCGATTCTGATGCTCACCACCGAAGCCGGAGCCGACTTCAAGGCCAAAGGCAAAGCCGCGGGGCTTACCGGCTGGCTGGTCAAACCCTTTGATCCGCAAAAACTGCTCGGTGTCGTCAAAAAAGTGCTCGGCTAAACAGGCTGTTGAAAAACAGCCTGTGGAGCCCATGGACGGGCGACCAAAATCAAGGACAGGTTTTCAAGCCCTTGATTTTGTAAGCAAGACGGAAATCGCATTTTCGGCTTGCGTCATTGAAAAGGCCCTGGATGGGACCTTTTCAACATCCTGCTAGACAGGCCACAACGGAGAAGCCATGTTTGAACTGGAAAGCAAAACCATTCAAAACAGTGACGGCGCAGCCTATCAACTGCTGATTGTCAGCGGTGATCTGGGTATCGCCACCATCGGCCAACTTAAAAACGATCTGCTCAGTGCCCTGCAGAGCCATGACCACGTGATTCTTGACATGGCCGCCGTCACCGATGTCGATTACAGCGTGTTGCAGCTCTTATGCAGCGCCAACAAATACGCTCAGAAGTATGGCAAACACTTCCAGATCAAAGGCCAATGCACCGAAGCCTTTATCGATCGTGCTCAATCCCTCGGCTTCTTTCGCGATCAGGCCTGCAACGAGGCCGAAGATCCGATGAAATGCCTGTGGATACCGGAAAACCTCACCTAAAACCGCCGAGCAAAGACGAGGACGCCCATGCAGGATGCCCCACAAAATGCCTTTAAGGAAGAAGCCTACGAACTGCTCAGTGAACTCGAAGATTCGCTGCTAGAGCTTGAAGAACAGCCCGACGACCACGAGACCATCAGCAAAGTGTTCCGGGCCATGCACACTATCAAAGGCTCCGGTGCCATGTTCGGGTTTACCACCATCTCCGAATTCACCCACGAAGTTGAAACCGTCTTCGATCTGGTGCGTAACGGTGAGTTGCCCGTCACCAAACAACTCGTTGATCTGTCGCTCAAGGCCCGTGACCATATCCTTGCCCTGCTCGATTGCGACGCTGAAGAACAGGGGGGATACGCCGCCCAGGGTGCAGACCTCGTTGCACAGTTCCAGGCTCTTGCCGGAGGTGGCAGCGCACCAGCCACCCTCGCCGCGTCGGTAGCTGACGCTGACAACGCCGACACCAAAAACGACTACACCACCTACCGTATCCGCTTTCGGCCATCACTCGATATTATGCACAACGGCACCTCCATTGCCCAACTGCTCGATGAACTCGCCGAACTCGGCACCTGTCGGACCATCGCCCATAAAGCAAATGTCCGAGCTTTGGACGAGCTTAATGCTGAAGACTGCTATGCCAGCTGGGATATCATCCTCACCAGCGACTGTGGCGAAGATGCTATCCGTGACGTGTTCATCTTTGTCGAAGACGATTGCGAACTGATTATCAAAGCGATTGATCTCGGCAGCGATGAGGATGGCATGGACCGCAAACGCCTCGGTGACATTCTCATTGAACGCGGCGAGATCAGCCAGGCCGAAATCGACGACGTCCTCGCCCACAACAAACGTATCGGCGATCTGCTCGTCGAAGCGAATCTTGTCAGTCGTGACCAAGTCGACTCCGCCCTGCTCGAACAGCAGGAGATTCGAAAACTCAAAGAAAAGAAAAAAGAAAAAAGCCAAGGTGCCAGCAGCCTGCGCGTCCCCGCTGACAAACTCGACGACCTCGTCAACCTCGTCGGTGAAATGGTCACCGTCCAGTCGCGCCTCAGCCAGGTCGCCAACCAGCGTCACGACGCCGATTTGCTCTCCATCGCCGAAGAAGTCGAACGCCTCACCGAAGACTTACGCGACAGCACCCTCAACATCCGCATGCTACCCATCGGCAGCACGTTCAGCAAATTCAAACGCCTCGTGCGCGACATCAGCGCCGATCTCGGCAAAGAAGTCGAACTCAAAACCACCGGCGCCGACACCGAACTCGACAAAACCGTCATCGAGCAACTCGGCGACCCCCTCGTCCACATCATCCGCAACAGCATGGACCACGGCATCGAGATGCCCGACGACCGCGTTGCCGCCGGCAAGCCCCGCACCGGCCAGGTCCACTTAAGCGCCGAACACTCCGGCGACAGCGTCATCATCAACATCAGCGACGACGGCAAAGGCATGGATCCCGAAGTGATCCGCCAAAAAGCCATCAGCAAAGGCGTCATCGGCGCCGACGACCAACTGAGCCACACCGACCTGCTCAACCTCATCTTCGCCCCCGGCTTCTCCACCGCCCAGCAAGTCACCGGCCTGTCCGGGCGCGGCGTCGGCATGGACGTCGTCAAACGCGCCATCGAATCATTACGCGGCAGCATCACCCTCGACAGTCAAAAAGGCCAGGGCAGCACCGTTAGCCTGCGCATCCCCCTGACCCTCGCCATCATCGAAAGCCTGCTCGTCCAGATCGGTGACGGCCGCTACGTACTGCCCCTGTCCGCCGTTGAAGAATGCATCGAACTCACCGCCCAAGACATCCACGACTCTCACGGCCGCAATCTCGCCAAGGTTCGCGGCCACCTGGTGCCCTACGTTCCGTTACGCGAAGAATTTGCCATCGACGGCAACCGGCCCGCAGTACAGCAGATCGTCATCACCCAGATCAACGGCCAGCAGCTCGGTTTCGTCGTCGACAACGTCATCGGCGAACACCAGACCGTTATCAAATCCCTCGGCCCCATGTATCGCGATGTGCAGTGTGTCTCCGGCGCCACCATCCTCGGTGACGGCAGTGTTGCTCTTATTCTCGACATTGTTTATCTGATGCAGAAAGCCAGTGAGGAGGGGCGTGTCAGCCAACCGTAAAAAACACCTACAGGTTTTAGACAACACGATTAAGCATAAGGGGAAAGGAGAACCACCATGTCCGCAGAAGATTTGGAGCAGATGAACCAATATCTGACCTTCAAGCTCGACGAAGAAGTCTTTGCTCTCGAAATCGCCAAAGTACGCGAAGTACTCGACTTCACTGATGTCACCAAAGTGCCGCAGACTCCCATCTTCATGCGTGGCGTTATCAATCTGCGTGGCAGCGTTGTCCCCGTCGTCGACATGCGGGTCAAATTCAGCATGCGTGAAGCCGAAGCCACCGTCAACACCTGCATTATCATCACCGAAGTGGTCATGGACGGCGAACCCAGCGTGCTCGGCGCCCTGGTCGACTCAGTCCAGGAAGTGCTCGAACTCGACCCCGACCAGATCGAACCACCGCCACGCATCGGCACCAAGCTTGATACGGAGTTTATCCGTGGCATGGGTAAGCACAACGACGAATTCATCATTATTCTGGATATTGACCGGGTATTCTCGGCTGATGAAATTTCGCTGATTCAGCAAAACAGTGATGCCACTAAAGCGTGATCTTTCAACTCGACTAAGGGGGATAGATAGATGTTAACCAACATGACACTGGCGAAAAAACTGATTTTGGGTTTTGCCGTTGTACTGGTGCTGCTCATGGCTGTTGGCGGTATTGGCTATAACGCTCTGAACACGGCTGCAGATGGTTTTGGAGATTATCGTGAACTGGCCAAAGAAACCAACCTGTCCGGACGCGTGCAGGCCAACATGCTCATGGTGCGCATGAATGTCAAAGATTTTATCATTACCGGCAGCGAGGAGGATCAGCAACAGTATCAGGACTATCTGCAGAAGACGATGGAGTTTCTCAATCAGGCGCATGAATTGATTGAAGATCCCAAACGGTCTGCAATGTTGGGTGTGGCAACAGAAGATTTAAACGCATATAAGACAGATTTTGAAAAAGTCGTGGTGCTGATGAATCACCGGGATGACCTTGTTAATAATGGCGTTAATATCACTGGGCCAATGATAGAAAAGGCGCTTACCAAAATCCTTGAGAGCGCGCGAGTGGATGGTGATATGGAAGCGGCCTATTACAGCAGCCAGGCGCTGCGCAGTTTGTTGTTGGCCCGGTTGTATGTCATGAAATTTCTCGAGGGGAACTCTCAACAGGCGATTGACCGGGTTAATCAGGAGTTTTCAGCACTGGACAAGTATTATCGTCTTCTTGAAGAAAACCTGCAGAATCAACAGCGCCGGACGCTGTTAGTTGAAGCCAGGGAGACTAGTGAAAAATACGCTAAGGTGTTCGAGGAAATTACAACGACAATCTTCGAGCGCAACGATTACATCAAGAATAGCCTTGATGTCCTTGGCCCGAAGGTTGCGGCCGAGTTTGAAGATGTCAAGCTGGATGTCAAAGAGATCCAGGACCAACTTGGACCTCAGGTGCAGGCGTCGAATGAAAAGGCCGTTCAATTGATCATGGTCCTGGTTGTTGCAGCAATTATTTTAGGTGCTGTCATTGCCCTTCTGCTGATTCGTGGCGTGATGCGCCAGCTCGGATGTGATCCGGCGATTATCGAGAGGGTGATGGGAGTGCTGGCGGAAGGCGACCTGACTCAGAAATTGGATGTTACGGATAAAAACCGCCATAGTGTCTATGGTTCGGTTGCCAACATGGTGGAAAAGCTCAAAGACGTGGTGGAAAACGTTAAAGGTGCCTCCACCAATGTGGCGGCCGGTAGCCAGGAGCTCTCGGCCAGTTCCGAAGAGATGAGTCAGGGTGCCACAGAGCAGGCTGCGGCTGCTGAAGAAGCGTCCTCGTCCATGGAAGAGATGGCGGCGAATATCAAGCAAAATGCCGATAACGCCATGCAGACGGAAAAGATAGCCATCAAGTCGTCTCAGGATGCTCAGAGTGGCGGTGAAGCTGTGGCTGAAACCGTTAAGGCCATGAAGGATATTGCTGAGAAGATCTCGATTATCGAAGAGATTGCCCGCCAGACCAATCTGCTGGCACTCAATGCGGCGATCGAAGCGGCACGAGCTGGTGAGCATGGCAAAGGGTTTGCCGTGGTAGCTTCGGAAGTACGTAAACTGGCTGAGCGCAGCCAGAGTGCTGCGGCTGAAATCAGTGATCTGTCGTCGAGCAGTGTCGAGGTGGCGGAGAATGCCGGTGAGATGCTGGCCAAAATGGTGCCGGATATCCAACGCACTGCTGAACTGGTCCAGGAAATTGCCGCAGCCAGCAAAGAGCAGGATACCGGGGCTGATCAGGTCAATAAAGCGATTCAACAATTGGATCAGGTCATTCAGCAGAATGCGTCTGCTGCTGAAGAGATGGCGTCCACTTCTGAGGAACTTAATGCGCAAGCCTCGCAATTACAGGACACCATTGATTTCTTTCGAGTTGAAGGCGGCACAACGGTGAAAACGCCACCGCGCCGTATTGAGCCGACAATGAAAAAGATTGCCATACCGCCCGCGAAAAAAACTGAGCCGGCTTCAGGGTTGGCTCTGGATATGGGGGCAGGACGCGATTCACTGGACAGTGAGTTTGAGGAATATTAATCCGTAAAGACAGAACTCCGGCCCTCTGGTGGAAGGTAGCTTCCGCCAGAGGGTTTTTAAGCTGATTGAGATTAGAGGAAGCTATGGTTGGCGTTGTTCTGTCCGCAGTGTCGAGGAGGGGTCGTGGAACTGACTCAGCGTGATTTTCAGCGGTTATCCCTGTTTATTTACCAGAAGTTGGGTATTAAAATCTCTGACTCAAAACGCACGATGTTGCAAGGTCGACTGGGAAAACGACTGCGTGCCTTGAAATTGTCCTGTGTTGAAGATTATTGCGAGTACCTGTTTTCCCCTCAGGGAGAGCAGATGGAGCATGTTCATCTGTTTGACGTGGTGACGACCAACAAAACCGATTTCTTTCGTGAAAGCGGTCATTTTGACTATTTGACCTCGCAGGTATTGTCCTCCTGGCAGGCGGGACACCGCCATGGACGCCGGTTCAGGATCTGGAGTGCCGGTTGTTCCACCGGGGAGGAGCCTTACACCATGGCCATGGTTCTCAATGACTATGCCCAGCAGCATCCGGGATTCGATTTTGAAATTATTGCCACGGATATTTCAACACGGGTACTCGACCATGCCAGGACGGCTGTGTATCACAAAGAACGCATTGCTCCAGTCGCCGAGCAATTACGCAAACGTTACCTGCTGAAACATAAGGATTCCGGCAATGAGTTGGTGCGTATTTCGCCGGATCTGCGGAAAAAAGTGCGCTTCGGACGACTCAATTTTATGGACAGTACGTTTCAATTGCCGGATAAAGTAGATGTGATCTTTTGCCGAAATGTTATTATTTACTTCGACAAAACGACTCAGGAAAAACTGGTCGGAAAATTCTGTCACCATTTAAAGGATGATGGTTTTCTGTTTTTGGGCCATTCGGAGTCTTTGCACGGTTTTTCTGTGCCGTTGCATCAGGTTGCACCAACAGTCTACCGTCTCATCTAGCGCAAAAAAACGATTCCAGCTCCTCGAGACTGCTGATACTGCCTCTATGCCGGGAGGTACGGTGGGGGGAGAGACGTTAGACCCGTTGATGGCTTGGGTTCTGAGGTGTCAAATTGCCAATGAGCTTCATGTTGCAGCCCTACTTGCGAAAGAATGAACACGATGCACCTAGTTCCCTCGGGTGTATCTTGAGCATCTGACACGTCCGTGTGATGCGCTGAAAGTCGTCCTGCCGTATTTCAATGAGGTGACAAATGGCTAAAATTAAAGTGCTGATCATCGATGACTCTGCTGTGGTGCGTCAGGCGTTACAGTCGGTGCTTGAGTCCGATCCACGCATAGAGGTGATTGCCACGGCCAGCGACCCGTTTGTGGCTGCGGAACGTCTCAAACAGCAGATTCCCGATGTTATTACTCTCGATGTTGAAATGCCACGCATGGACGGCTTGACCTTTCTGCAGAAGATCATGAGTCAACATCCGATCCCGGTAGTGATGTGTTCTAGCCTGGTGGAAGATGGATCGGAAACTCTGCTCAAGGCATTGGAATACGGAGCCGTCGAGATTATTCAGAAGCCGAACTTGGGTACCAAGCAGTTTCTTGAAGAGTCCAGAGTGCGTATCTGTGACGCCATTAAAGCAGCTGCGACGGCGCGACCGGTCAAGCTGCGGATGGCACGACGTATTGAACCGAAGCTGACGGCTGATGCTGTGTTACCACGTGGTTCCAGTGAAGCCATGGTGCGCACCACGGAGAAGATTATTGTTGTTGGCGCCTCCACCGGCGGCACGGAGGCATTGCGGGTTTTCCTCGAAAGCCTGCCCATGGATTGTCCCGGTGTGGTGATTGTCCAGCATATGCCGGAGAACTTTACCCGTGGCTTTGCCCAGCGGCTTGACAGCCTGTGTGCCATGAGTGTGAAAGAGGCCGAAAATGGAGACAGTGTTGTTCGCGGTCATGTGTTGATTGCGCCGGGAAATCGTCATATGTTGCTCAAGCGCAGTGGTGCCCGTTACTACGTTGAATTAAAAGATGGGCCGTTGGTGTCGCGCCACCGTCCTTCCGTGGATGTGCTGTTTCGCAGCGCCGCCCGCTATGCCGGAAAAAACGCCGTCGGAGTGATTTTAACCGGTATGGGCGATGATGGTGCCAAAGGGATGAAGGAGCTTAAAGATGCCGGAGCAATGAATATTGCCCAGAACGAAGAGAGCTGTGTGGTGTTCGGTATGCCCAAGGAGGCCATTGCCGCCGGTGCGGTTGATTACACGTTGCCTCTGGAACAGATTGCCATGAAAGCGCTTAACTTGAGCCGTTGATACGCAATCGACCTCGTCACCCTCCTTCCTGCCCCCTTTTTTGTTGCGTATACGCAAGAATCCTGGTTTTCCCTAGATAATCTCTTTACAGCACCCCCTGAAACAACTTAATATAATCGGCTGTTTTTCCATTGAAAATAAGTAACTTACCACTGATTGTGTGACGATGATATTCACCATGGACATCGCCCGGGATCAAAACCGTTGAGTGAATCCGATGAGTTTAGGCACCATACCCCGTATATTTGACTGGTTACGCCGGGTCGGCCTGGCCGTACTGGGACGTTTCCGGATCAGCGAAAACACCTTTATGGCCATTCTGGCAGTAGCCATCGGCCTGTTGTCCGGTTTGTGTAACTACGCCTTTCGCCAAGCCATCGAATTCTTCCACTGGCTGGTGATCGAACAGGGAATGGAACTGTTCCAGATCTCGTGGCACCAGTGGAGTGCCTCGCGCTGGCTAGCGATTCTATTTCCGCTGGCCGGTGCCTTGCTGATGATCCCATTTGGTTTATGGTTTGCCAAAGACCTTAAATTCGGCTTCTCCTCGTTTTTGGAACAAGTGAACCTGCGTGGTGCCAAAATTCCTGGTCGCACCATCATTACCCGTGGCCTTGCCAGTGCCATCACACTCGGTACTGGTGGTAGTGCCGGTCAGGAAGGCCCGATTGCCCAGATCGGTGGGGCCGTCGGCAGCCAGTTCGGCCAAGGGTTCAAGGTGAGCGGCAACCGTCTCAAAGTGCTGGTGGCCTGTGGTGTGTCAGGTGGTGTGGCCGCGACGTTTAACGCGCCGATCGCCGGGGTGTTTTTTGCCCAGGAAATTGTCCTGCTCTCTTCATTTGAGATCTCCAGCTTCACCTCAATTGTCATTGCCAGCGGCATGAGCACCGTGGTGTCGCGGGCGCTGATCGGTAACGAGATTGCCTTTCATATCCCGCCTTATCAGGTCGGTTCCCATTGGGAGCTGCTGCTGTATGTGGCGTTGGGCGCGGTTATCGGCGGTCTGGCGGCAGGGTTTATCGATGTCCACTTTCGCGTCAAGGATCTGTTTGACAAATTGCGCGTCTCACGCTTGATGAAGCCGATCATCGGCGCATTGCTGGTGGGATTTATCGGGGTCGGTTTTCCCCAGGTGTTCGGTAACGGCTACGATTTTATGGGCGAGTTTCTCAATGGTCAGGGCGCCTGGTATCTGTTATTGGCCCTGATCCTGTTTAAAGCCATTGCTACCTCCATCACCCTTGGTTCCGGTTTGCCCGGCGGTCTGTTTGCGCCGGTGTTGTATATCGGCGCGGTGACCGGAGGAGCGTTTGGTCATATTGCCCAGATGCTGTTTCCTTCCCTGGCCATTGCGCCGGGGTCCTATGCGCTGATTGGTATGGGAGCGTTTTTGTCTGCCGCTACCCATGCACCGATGACCGCTATTTTCCTGTTATTTGAGATGACGGCTTCCTATCAGGTCATTGTGCCTATAATGTTGTCTTGTGTGGTTGGAACAGCCATCAGTCGCCATTTCAAGAAAGAGAGCCTTGATACGGTTGAACTGGCCAAAGCCGGGATTGATCTTGAGGCGGGTAAAGAGCGGAACATCATGAAATCGATTCGCGTCGATGATGTTATGACCCAGAAATTGGAAACCGTTCCAGAGGGGATGACCCTGCGTCAGTTTACCGAGTTTATCAGCAACACCAAGCATACCAATTTTCCGTTGCTGAACCCGGCAGGTGAAATGACCGGGATTATTTCCATTCAGGATTTTCTCGGTGTGGTGTTTGAAAAAGATCTGATGGATCTGGTGGTGGTTAAGGAGCTGGCGACCACGGAGGTCACCACCGTATTTGGCGATGAAAACCTTGATCAGGCCATGCGCAAGATTGGTTATCGCAACATCGAACAACTTCCGGTTGTGGACCGCCAGCAACAAAGTCGTCTGATCGGCATTGTTTCACGTCGCGACATGGTTTCCGCATATAATAAAGCTCTGATGGCGCGTAGCCTGGAGGAGGAACACGATGGATCGTCCCACGCCTCTGCTTAATCCTCAGCAGATTGAGGCTGTTGAACACCCTGGTGGCCCCTTGCTTATCCTTGCAGGAGCCGGTTCGGGAAAAACAAGCACCCTCACCGGCCGGGTGATTCACCTCATCCGCCAGCAGGGCGTTCCACCGTGGCGGATTTTGGCGGTGACCTTTACCAACAAGGCCGCCAAGGAGATGAAGGAGCGCATCGAGCGGGCGCTTCCCGAAGGCGAGATGCCGTGGGTAGCGACGTTTCACTCCACCTGTGTGCGCATTCTGCGCCGGGACATTTCGGCATTGGGATTTGATACGTCCTTTACTATCTACGACGATCAGGACCAGGATCGTCTGCTGAAAAACATCCTTAAAGAGCTGGGCATTGACGATAAAAAACTCAAACCGCGTGCTGCGGCAGCGGCCATTGATGCGGCAAAAAACCGCGGTCAGTTTCCCGCCGAGATGCCGCAGAATACACCGCAGGAACAGGTGATCGCCGACGTTTATCGCCATTACCAGCAACGGTTGCAGCAGGCCAATGCCCTTGATTTCGGCGACCTGCTGCTGATGTGCGTCAAGTTGTTTGACGAGCATGAAGAGATCCGGCAGCGTTATGCCGGGCGTTTTCTCCATCTGCTGGTTGATGAGTTTCAGGACACCAATATGGTGCAGTATCGCTTGGTGCAGCAGCTCGCCTCAGAGCACGGCAATCTCTGTGTGGTTGGTGATGACGACCAGTCCATCTACCGGTGGCGTGGTGCCGAGGTGGGCAACATCCTCGGTTTTGAGCGCGATTATCCGGGCTGTACCACCATCCGCTTGGAGCAAAACTACCGCTCCACCACCACTATTCTTGATGCTGCGGGAGCGGTGGTTGCCAACAACGTCGGACGCAAGGGCAAAACCCTGTGGACGGAAAACCCCGACGGCGAGGCCATCACCCTGGAGGCGTTGCCCGACGATCTTGAAGAAGCGCGCTATGTGGTTGATCAGCTCAAGGCATTGCAACAGGGTGGTCGCCACTTGCGCGATATTGCCATGCTTTATCGTACCAATGCTCAATCGCGGGTGCTGGAGGAGGCCTTGGTCCGTGAGCGCATTCCCTATGTCATGTTCGGCGGCATGCGGTTTTTCGCCCGCATGGAGGTCAAGGATGTTCTGGCCTATTTACGGGTGCTGACCAACCCGGCCGACACGATCTCCTGCCAGCGCATCATCAATGTGCCGACACGGGGAATTGGTGCCACCACGGTCGCCAAGATCGCGACGTTGGAACAACAGGCCCAGGGCTTTTTCCCGGCCTGCCGTCTGGCGGTAGAGCAAGGAGTGCTCAAAGGCGCTGCGGCAAAAAAAGTCGCTGCCTTTGTCGCCATGATGGAGGATTTTGCCAGTCGTCTCGAACGCCTGCCCTACCCGCAACTTGCTGCCGAGCTGATTGAAGAAACCGGCTACGCCCAGATGCTCAAGAGCGAAAACACTCAGGAAGCGCGTGACCGGCTTGACAATATCGACCAGCTGCTCGCCGGTATGGAAGAGCATCGCGATGAAGACACGACGTTGCAGGACTATCTGGAACAGGTGGCTCTGGTCACGGATCTTGATGCCTATGACAGCAGCCTCGATCGCGTCACGCTGATGACGTTGCATGCCGCCAAGGGGCTGGAGTTCCCCGTGGTGTTCATGACGGGTATGGAGGACGGTATCTTTCCGGCGGCACGTAGTAACGATGGTGGTGAGCAGCTCGAAGAGGAGCGGCGGCTGTGTTATGTCGGTATGACTCGCGCCATGGAAAAACTCTACCTCACCCATGCTCGCCGTCGCCGGGTCTACGGCAGCTACCAGTTTAATCCACCGAGCCGTTTTGTCGGTGAGATCCCCGAAGGGTTATTGGCCGATGTGGCCAAGAAACCGCTGCATGCCACATCCAAACACAACCTCGCGTCGCTGTTCGACCAGTTGCCGATGCAGGCCCCGGAATCGGAAACATCATCAGCTCCAGCTTCTACCCCGGCGGCCGATTCGGCATCCGTGCCTGATCAACCGGTCATCGAGGTGGAGCCCGCCGCTCCAGTTGACGATGGCACCTTGCGTATTGGCAGCCGGGTGCGCCACGCCCGTTTTGGTGTAGGAACGGTGCGGCGTCTCGAAGGCAGCGGCGATAAGCAAAAAGTGATTGTTTACTTCAACCGCTTCGGACCGAAGCGACTGCTGCTCAAGTTTGCCGGGCTGGAACCGGCCTGAGTCACAGGGTGAAGAAAAAACGAATAAAAAAAGCCCGCTCTTGCATTGGCAAGGCGGGCTTTTTGATTGTTTGAATCTGAATTAACTGCGCACTTGCGGCAGCAGCTCTTCGAGCAGGGCGAAATATTCTTCCAGATCGGCCAGGGTCATGTCAGCCATGTGCGGGATGCGGAACGTTTCGTTCTTGATTTTGCCGTAGCCGTTGTCCATGGCGTAACCGCGTTCGCCGACCAATTTCTTTAACGTGTCAAGGTCGGTGTGACCGTCGTTGGCACCACTGGTCAGGGTCATGGAACGGTAGCCTTCGGCAGCGAACAGACCGAAGCCCTGAGCGGTGATCCAGTTGCGGGTCGCTTCAGCCATCTGTGCATGGCGGCGATAACGATTGTCGAGTCCTTCAGCAAACATTTTCTTCAATTGCGCATCCATGCCGTAGATCAGGCTGATGCACGGAGTGCTCGGCGTGTTGTGCTTGAGGTCGTTTTTTTCAAACTCTTCAAAGTCGAAATAGTAACCGCGGTTCGGCGTGGCTTTGGCTTTGTCGAGTGCGGCGCGTGATACGGCACACACCGCCAGTCCCGGTGGGAGACCGAACGCCTTCTGCACGCCGGCCAGACAAACATCGAGGCCGAGGGCTTTAAAGTCGATCGGAACGGCAGTCATGGAGGAGACCGTGTCAACGATGAAAGAGACGTAAGGATATTTCTTCATCACCTCGGCAATCTCTTCAAGCGGTGACATGACGCCGGTGGACGTTTCATTGTGAACCATGGTCATGGCATCGTAATCGCCGCTGGCCAGTGCCTTGTCGACCATCTCGGCGGTGATGGGCTGGCCCCATTCGGCTGTGAACAGATCCGCTTTGATGCCGCAGCGCTTGGTGACGTCGTGCCACTTGGTGCTGAACGCACCGTTGCCAAAGTTGGCGCAACGTTTCTGGACCAGATTGCGCACGGCGCCCTCCATGATGCCGAAAGCACTGGATGTGGAGAGAAATACCGGGTCTGTGGTGTTGAGCAGGGTCTGCAACTGGCTGGTGACGCTTTGATGCAGTGTGGCGTATTCCGGCATGCGGTGGCCGATCATCGGTGAAGACATGGCGGCAAACACATCGTTGCTGACTTCTACCGGTCCGGGAATAAACAGTTTTTTCGCCATGATGGTCCTTTCTGCGGCGGTGTCGCCGTTTCGGTTTGCTGGTGCAAGTGAGCGAAATATCACCCCTTTCGGGGCGATTTCAGTGGTTTAGCATGGGGGCTGTGGGCTGTCAAGCGGTTGTCGGAGCGTGATGCAGCAACAAGGGCTTTTTTCTGCCATTTTTTTCCCGAGATACCCCTTGACTTTCTGACCTCACTGTTTATATTTACCCCTGCTGTTAGCACTCCCTTTTGCTGAGTGCTAACCCTGAGTGTTACGCAGATATTTCATGAATTCAAGGCATTAAGCCGCGACATTATTTCATTCACAAAGGAGACAGAGCATGAACATCAGACCTCTGCAGGATCGCCTCATTGTTGAGTGCGTTGAAGAAGAAACCACCACGGCTGGCGGAATCATCATCCCTGACACCGCTTCCAAGGAAAAGCCTCAGGAAGGCGTGATTATTGCCGCAGGTAAAGGCAAAGTGACCGCTGAAGGTAAAGTTCTTGGTATGGACGTTCAAGTTGGCGACCGCGTTCTGTTCGGTAAGTATGCCGGTACTGAGATCAAGGTAGACGGCAAAGCTTACCTGATGATGCGCGAAGACGATATCCTCGGCGTACTCGAAAAGTAAGCTGTAGCGTTTCTTGCGATTAACCCTGAATTTATTGAACAGGAGTTCTTAAACAATGGCTGCAAAAGAGATCAAATTTTCTGAAGACGCCCGTTCCGCAATTCTGGCCGGTGTCAACATGCTGGCAGATACCGTTAAAGTGACCCTCGGTCCTAAAGGCCGTAATGTTGTTATCGACAAGTCCTTCGGTGCTCCCCTGATCACCAAAGACGGTGTCTCTGTTGCTCGTGAGATCGAGCTGGAAGACAAGTTCGAAAACATGGGTGCGCAACTGGTTAAAGAAGTTGCTTCTAAAACCTCCGATATCGCTGGTGACGGTACCACCACGGCAACCGTTCTGGCTCAGGGTATCTACCGTGAAGGTGTCAAGCTGGTTACTGCCGGTCACAACCCCATGGAGATCAAGCGTGGTATTGATAAGGCCGTAGAAGCTGCTGTCGCTTCTCTGCGTGAGCTGTCTCAGCCTATTGCCAACCACAAAGAGATCGCTCAGGTTGGCACCATCTCTGCTAACAGCGACGAGACCATCGGCAACATTCTTGCCGAGGCCATGGACAAAGTTGGTAAAGAGGGTGTCATTACCGTTGAGGAAGCCAAGTCCATGGAAACCTCTCTGGAAACCGTTGAGGGGATGCAGTTTGATCGTGGTTACCTGTCTCCTTACTTCGTGTCCGATTCCGAGCGTATGGAAGCGGCCATGGATGATCCCATGATCCTGATCTACGACAAGAAGATCTCCAACATGCGTGAGCTGCTGCCGATTCTTGAGCCGGTGGCCAAAATGGGCAAGCCGCTGATGATCATCGCTGAGGACGTCGACGGCGAAGCGCTGGCCACTTTGGTGGTTAACAAGCTGCGTGGTACCATCAACGTCTGCGCCGTTAAAGCTCCTGGTTTTGGTGACCGCCGCAAGGCCATGCTCGAAGATATCGCCATTCTGACTGGTGGTCAGGTGATCTCGGAAGAGATGGGCTTCAAACTGGAGAACGCTACCGAAGATATGCTGGGAACTGCCAAGCGCATTGTTGTGGACAAAGACAACACCACCATCGTTGACGGTGCCGGCAGCGAGACCGATATTGAGGCTCGCGTTAAAGTGATTCGCGCCCAGATCGAAGAGACTAGCAGCGAGTACGATCGTGAGAAACTGCAGGAGCGTTTGGCCAAACTGGTTGGCGGTGTTGCTGTGGTTAAAGTTGGTGCTGCAACTGAAACCGAGATGAAAGAGAAAAAAGCCCGCGTTGAAGATGCTCTGCATGCGACCCGCGCTGCCGTTGAAGAGGGCATCGTTCCTGGTGGTGGTGTGGCTCTGATCCGCTGCATCAAGGCGGTTGAGGCATTGGAGATCGAAGGCGAGCAGCAGTTTGGTGTACAGATTGTCAAGCGTGCTCTGGAAGAGCCGCTGCGTCAGATCGCTGCCAACGCTGGTCTGGAAGGTTCCATCGTTGTTGATAAAGTCAAGAACGGTGAGGGTTCTTTCGGCCTCAACGCGGCAACGGATGAGTATGTTGATCTGCTTGAAGCCGGTATCCTTGATCCGACCAAAGTGACCCGCAGTGCCCTGCAAAACGCGGCTTCTGTCTCGGGTCTGATGCTGACCACGGAAGCATGCATTGCTGAAATGCCCAGTGATGAGCCTGCTATGCCCGCCATGCCCGGCGGCATGGGCGGCGGCATGCCCGGCATGATGTAATCATTCCGGTTTCTTGTTTGGCTCAAAAGCGCCCCTGTTTTTTCAGGGGCGCTTTTTTGTTGGATGTGATCGCTGAAGCTGCGTCTGTGCAGAGATGATGGTATGATAACCGGTATGTCACAAAAACTTGACCAAGTTAAAATCAGTGTTCTTCTGTTCAGCGATTGTGACGCCTATGCGCAGCATTTTACGCAATCCGTCTTGTCCTATTGTCCGCTCACCAGCATTGTCCATGCTGATTCGTTTGATCAGGTCACGACCTGGCTCGATGCCATGCAGATCGATATCCTGTTTGTCGATGCCCGGATGGAAAAAATTCAGGAGTGGGTTCGCTCGATTGATAATAGCAGAATCAAAAGCATGATTGCGCTGATCGACCATTCGGTATCATCGTCCGTTCAGCATGATCTCGTGGCGTTGGACATTGACGGCTTCGTTTTAGCTGAGCACTTTTTAAATATTGCCTTGCGCTTAAAAGAGTTCTGTCGTCTGAATTTGACACGAGAACTGGTGGGTGAGTACGATACGATGTTGCAGGGACAGGTTTCTGAGCTTTTCCTGCTGCATAAGGTGGTCGATAATACGGCCATTATGATGGCAACCCTTGATGCCGATCTGAACCTGATGACCGCCAATGAATCGTTTTGCACGTTATGCCACGAGCGCCTTCTGTCGGGAAAACCGTTGAGCGATTATCTGTGCGGTGAGCTTTATAGTCATCAGATCCGGCCGGCCCTGGGGCGGGCGTTGTTGGGGGAGTCGGTCTGTGTTCAATCTCTGGCAGGGATCTCTGAACAGGTCCCTTTTGTGCAGATGTATTGTCATCCCTTGTATGATTTTGACGAAAGAGTGCAAGGGGTTGCGCTGGTTCTGAATGATATCAGTGAGCTCAAACTGATGGAGCAGCGCTATCAGGAGATCTCGCGCGAATTTACCACGCTACTCAACGGCATCTCGGATGCCATTACCCTGATTCGCAGCGATGGCACCGTGGCCTGGGGCAACCAGGCGGCAGAAACGGTTTGGAACCTCAAGGTTGGAGAATGTATTGAGCGGTCGTGTTGTCTGAGTAAAACAGGAGGGGAATGTGTCAGTGCATCGCGTCAGACTGACGATGGGCCACCCTGCCTGGTGCAACGTTGTCTTGCGCGCGGAGAAAAGCAGACCGAACTGCTCCAGGCTACTGACGGGCGCAGTTTAGGCGTTAAAGTGTTTCCGCTCCTGGATGATCATCAGCAGGTGACCGGGGCGATCCGAATTGTCAGCGATGTCACAGAATCCGTGCAGCTGAAAAACGAGGCTACCCAGAGCAGTCGCTTGGCAGCATTGGGGGAGTTGGCCGCCGGTGTTGCCCACGAAATCAATAACCCCAACGGTCTGCTGGCAATGAACAATGGCTTGCTTGAAGAGATCTGCCGTGATCTGATGCAGGAACTGGCGGACTGTGGCGGCAGTGACGGCAGCTTTGGCGGTTTTTCCTTCAGTGATCTGGAGGAGGATTTGCCACAACTCTTTCGTAATAATCATCTGGCCACGACCAATATTCGCCGTATTGTCGAAGATCTCAAGCAATTCACCCGCAGTGAAATGGACCGTTTTGAGCCGGTTGATGTGAACGAAGTGGTCTTGGCTGCCAGTCGCATGGTGGCCAACAGTCTCAAAAAATCCAGCCATCATGTGCGGATTTTTTACGCAGAAGACCTGCCCCCGTTGCCAGGGAGTTTCCAGGGGCTGGAGCAAGTGGTGATTAATCTGCTGATGAATGCCTGCCAAGCGTTGACCACACCGGAACAAGCCATTGAAGTGGCGACCTGTTATGATCCGCAGGCGCAACAGGTTTGTGTCCGGGTGACGGATGATGGTCGAGGCATCTCTGTTGAACATCTGGATAAAATTTTTGACCCGTTTTTTACTACCAAGCGTGAAGAGGGCGGAACCGGTCTCGGTCTCTCTGTCTCCTCGCGAATTATCAAGGAGCATGGCGGCACGTTACGCTATGACTCGCAACTGGGAGAAGGCACCTGTGTTACGGTGTTGCTTCCGGTCGGAGATACCGAGTGAAACCAACCCAGAAAAAACAGCAATCCCTTCAGGCCGAGCTGCTGGCGCCTGCCGGCAGTCTTGAAGCTTTTTTTGCCGCCATGGAAGCCGGTGCCGACGCCGTTTATTGTGGCTTGCAATCGTTTTCGGCGCGCGCCAAGGCCAAGAATTTTTCGTTTCAGGATATTGCGGCGATGACACGCTACGTCCAGCAGCGTGATCGTAAATTGTTTGTGACCATCAATACCCTGGTCAAGGAGCAGGAGTTGCCGGCGTTGATCGATACTTTGGCAGCGGTAGAGGAGGCCGGTGTCGATGCGGTGATTCTCCAGGATCTCGGTGTTTGGCGCGTGGCACGCAATCACTTCCCCGATCTGGAACTGCATGCCTCCACACAGATGACGGTGCACAATGCTGCCGGAGTTAAGCAGTTGGAAAAAATGGGGTTCAGTCGCGGCGTTCTGGCGCGTGAACTGACCTTGCCCGAGATTCAGCATATCCGCTCTCAAACCCGTCTGGATCTGGAGCATTTTATTCACGGAGCCTTATGTTTCTGCTTTTCCGGCCAGTGCTATTTTTCTTCCTATCTAGGTGGTAAGAGCGGTAACCGCGGTCGTTGTACCCAGCCATGTCGCCGCCGTTATAGCCAGCGTGGTAAAGACGGCTACTATTTCTCGCCCAATGATCTGTCGGCGATTGAGCTGCTGCCGGCGTTGCAGGATGCCGGGGTATCCAGCTTTAAGATCGAAGGACGGATGAAAAGCGCCGAATACGTGTCCAACGTTGTCCAGGCCTATCGCATGGTGATGGATGCCACAGGCAAAGATCGCCAGTCTGCTGTCGAGGATGCGCGCAAGTTGCTCAAACAGTCATTTGGTCGCACACCGACCAAGGGCTTCCTCGCTGGCCGCCAGCCCACAGATATGGCAACGCCGGCGTTGCGTGGTTCGACTGGGCGTTATCTCGGCGAAGTGACCCGAGCCACGGACAACAAATTGTTCTTCAAGAGCCGTGACGTGCTCAATCTTGGCGACCGTATTCGCATTCAGCCCGGTAGTGATAAAGTGGGTACGGCGTTCACCGTCAAGCAGTTGTGGGCCGGGCGCAAGCCGGTCAAAAAACTTGCCGCTGGAGCGGCCTGTGTCAGCCATACCTTCAAAGGGCGTTTTAAGCCGGGTGACGCTGTGTTCAAGGTCTCGTCGCAGAAAGCCTTTGCCATGAGTGATGCCGCGTGTCGTCGTCGCCTGCAACAGGTGGGGGCTGCTCGCCAGCCGTTGACATTGAATGTGGCTGTGGATAATCAACAGTTGATTGTCTGTGCCGAAGTGGGGCAGGTGTGTCTCAATGCCTCGTATGATGTCGATATGTTTGCCGCCAAACAGAGTCCGCTGTCCAAAGAGGCTCTGGAGCAGGTGTTTCGTCAATGTGGTGATGCGCCGTTTGAATTAACGACTTTTACCACCGGAACCTTGCCGGATATGATCATCCCGCCAAAGCGGCTGAAAGAAGTGCGCCGTGACTTTTATCAGCATTTACAGCGCGATGTGGAAAATGCGGGGAAAAAACACCAGGACCAACGGCGCAAACGTGCGTTGGCAAGCCTGTTGCCACTCCAGAGTGAGCATCCCGCGGCTTCCCAAGAAGTGACGGTGGCCATCAAAGATATTCGTGAGATGCGTGCGCTGGATAGTCATGAAATCGACCGTATTCTGGTGCCACTGACCACAGCGGTATTGCATCGACCGTGGAAGGTGGGGCAGCGGCAACGCCGTGGTGTGGTGTGGGATCTGCCTTTCGTGATTTTCGATCAGGAGTGGACGACGTATCAGAAGGCGGTTTCCCACCTGATTCAGTCCGGGTTCACGCAGTTTCGGCTGACCAACCTCAGCCATTTTGAGCTGTTTAAAAAGTTTCCCGATGTTCGTCTTGAGGCGAGTTACCGGCTGTTTTGTCTCAACAGTGAAGCTATGCAGGCGTGGCAGGAGCTGGGGGCGGTGAGTAATGAGCTGTATATTGAGGATGATGCCGACAACATGAAGCAGGTGGTGCAACGTCGTGGCTCTCACGCGTTGTATGCCATGGTGTATGGTTCTATCCCGTTGATTACTTCACGCATTCGTATTCCCGGACTCAAAGGCGGCCAGCCCTTGTTGTCTGATCGCGGAGATGGTTATCAGGTGGTGTCGAAAGCCGGTCTGACCGTGCTGCGCTCGGATAATGATTTTTCACTGTGTGGGGCGTTGCCGCAGTTGTATGAGATGGGCTGCAGTGGTTTTGTGGTCGATATCTCCCATCTTGGGGCGTTCAGCCCGCAGGGGAAGAAGGTGCTGGAAAGCTTTCGCCAGCGGCGCGATCTACCGCATACGTCGCCGTTTAATTTTGTGGCTGGGATGGAATAAGTCTTCAGGCGTGATTTGATCAGGGCTGAACGGGAGAGCTTGGTTGCTAAATAACAAACCCTGCAGTCGGAGTCACGGTTGAGAGCGGTCAGTCAAAAGGAAGTCGGCTGCCGGGGCGAAACCCGACGATCTTGACCCGGGTTCTTCTCTTGGCTTCAGAAAAACAAAGGCGGCTCAGAACCCTGAGCCGCCTTTATATTTACAGAATTTCTCGTGTGTTAGCCGTTGATCGACGAATCACTCAGACCATAACCATTTTCCCCATGCAGGGTCTGGTCAAGTCCTTCCGCTTCACTTTGTGCATCCACTCGAAAGCCGATGGTTTTTTCAATGGCAAAGCACAGGGCCAATGTCACCACGACGGCCAGGGCAATTGTTGCACCCATGCCGACTAGTTGAACGCCCAGCTGATCAAACGCGGTCCAACTGCCACCTGCCGCTGCGGCGGCATCGCTCATCCAACTGTCGCGGATGAAGAAACACAGCAGTAACACTCCAAGGCCACTGCCGACACCGTGAATACCGAAGCAGTCGAGGCTGTCGTCGTAGCCGAGTTTCATCTTCATGCCCAGAGCGTAGTAGCACAGAATCGAGGAACAGGCTCCCAAGGTCAGAGCGCCGACGGGTTGGACGACGGCGGCTGCCGGAGTGATGACAACCAGACCAGCGAGAATGCCGGAGACAAAGCCCAGTGCGGTAGCTTTGCGGAAGGTTAAGGCTTCAATCACCAGCCAGGTCAACGCGCCACTGGCGGCGGAGATCTGGGTCATGGTCAGGGCGCGGGCGGTATCCAGGCCACTGTGCAAAGTGGAACCGGCATTAAAACCAAACCAGCCAACCCACAGCAAACCGGCACCCATCATGGTCATGACCAGATTGTTGGGTTGCATCGGCTTGGTGGGGAACCCCTTGCGGGGGCCGAGATAGATGGCGGCCACCAGGGCGCTGGCACCAGCAGAGACGTGAATGACCAGACCACCGGCCAGATCAACAACACCGGCAGCGCCGTAGTTGAACAACCAGCCGTCCGGCGCCCAGATCCAATGGCACAGCGGGCAGTAGACCAGCAGGAACCACAGGGCGATAAATGCGGCATAGCCGCGCATATACACACGCTCGGCAATAGCACCGCTGATCAGGGCCGGGGTGATAATGGCAAATTTGCCCTGAAACATCGCCGTGATATATTCCGGGATGCCGTCAGTAATGGTGCTGTCAATGCCGCTGAGAAAAAAGTAATCGGGATTCCACCCGACAAAGCCACCGAGGATACTTTTGCCGAAGGTCAGCGAATAACCGACTGCGACCCACAGCACACCGATAATGGCCAGGGCAACGTAGCTGTGCATCATGGTGGAGAGAACGTTTTTGGTACGAACAAGGCCGCCATAGAACATGGCGAGTCCGGGGATCATCAACAGGACAAGAGCTACGGAGATCATCATCCACGCTGTGGTACCCGAATCACAGGTGGTTTCCGCAGCCAAACAGGTGGCCGGGGCAAAAAGGAGCCCTGGCACCATGCGGCAGGCATAGCGCAACATCTATTCCTCCTCGAATAAATCAAAACATCGTTGTTTTCCCTGTTTATAAACAGGGGTTGTTAGCACCATTGCCAACCCCTCTAACAACAGCAACCGTTATGCCATGTGGGCGAAAAGAGTGGTAACTTATTGAAAAACAGGGACTAAGCAGGGTACAGTGTTGGTGGTTTTGCTTGTGCGATGATTAATTATAAGGCAGGTCTGCCTGAAAAACGGGCAACGTGTTTAGCAGAGATGGTAACAAGGGGGGAATATGGAACTGGATCAGGAATTGAAACAACAGTTGAAACGGGTGCTTAGCGCCGTGGAGCAGATGCTGCCGCAACCCGTTGAAGTTGTTGATTGGAGTAGGACTCTGGCTGCGGCGTGGCGCAGTCATTCGGTCTCTGGAACATTGGAAGCAATGCCTGAAACCGAAGGGACAACATTGGATGATCTGCTTGGTATTGATGAGCAGAAGCAGTTGGTTGCCGACAATACCCGGCAGTTTATCGATGGCTATCCGGCCAATAATATTCTGTTGTGGGGGGCGCGGGGAACCGGAAAATCGTCACTGGTGCGGGCGCTACTCAACAGCTATGCGCCGTTGGGGCTGCGGATTGTGCAGGTAGACAAGGATGATCTGCATCATTTGCCGGATATCTTCGCCCAGATCAAGCAGCAGCCCTACCGTTTCATCCTGTTTTGCGATGACTTGTCGTTTGAAGTGGGTGAAAAAGGCTACAAAATCCTTAAAAGTGTCCTGGACGGTGCGGTGTATGCGGCGCCCGCCAATTGCCTGATCTATGTTACATCCAACCGCCGTTATCTGATTCCACAATACGATTTTGACAACATCGGTAATCATATCAAGGGCGGTGAAGTTCGCGCCTCAGAAACCATTGAAGAGAAGAATTCGCTGTCGGATCGTTTTGGTCTGTGGGTGTCGTTTGATTCGTTCAGTCAGGATCAGTATCTCAATGTGGTGCGCCAATGCATTGAGCGGTTGTGTCACGACTATGGGCGGCAATTGCCATGGGATGCCGAGGTTGAAGCTGCGGCAATCCGCTGGTCGCACGATAAGAGTAAGCGCTGTGGCCGGACTGCGTACCAGTTTGCCAAGCGCTGGGTGGGGATGCAGTTGCGGGCTGGGGATGCAGAGTAATTCGTTGCCCTTGTGGTTCCTATCTTTGAACCAATTGCTTCGGCCAGCATCACCTGTTCGCGATGTTGTACGCACGTGACGTTCATTGCGTTCGGTGCGGCTGAACGGGAGGGCCTGGGAGCCAACTAACATACTTCTGCAAGGGTGGGCACTGCCCACCCGCTTGACAGGTGCCACACCAGAGATAGAGCGCGACATCATATTGTCAGCAACGTTTTACGCCAGAGATGATGAATTGCACGATTTGCCGAGCTAAAGGGAGGCAAGCCGAATCCGTAAAGCATAACGGAAACAGACCCATTGTCGGTGTGTCCAGGGTCAGGAGGTTCAAGCTGGTTTTTGCATACTTTTGAGCGGCCAGTCAAAAGGATGTCGGCTGCCGGGACGAAACCCGGCGACCTTGACTTTGATCTTCTGTGATGCACCAAAGGCTTAAATTTGCGCTGATGGACATATGAGCTTGGTTGCTCAGCAACACATAAACAGCTCTCAGTTACATCTGCAATAGCACCAGATTAAGCAGCCCGATCAACATACCGAGCAGAGCCCCAAACAGGTTGATGTACTTGAACTGCTCTTTCATGATCCCCATGAGCAGCCCTTCCACCTTGAGAATATCCAGCGAGTTGACCTTATCCTCAACGATCTGGCAGATGTTGAGGGTTTCCACCAGCGGCGGGATCTCCTTCTTCAACAGTACCACCAGTTGATCGAACAGGCCGACGGCCAGCTCCTCACGCCCGTCACTGGGTAGGTAGCGGCTTAATTGGCCAAGGGGACGCTGGTAGATAAAATAGGTCATGCGGTTTTTCAGAAATCCTTCAACGCTGTGCTGCACCGATTCACGGCTGAGCTGATCGACAATGGCCGTGCTGATCAGGCCGGCCACTTTCTCCCTGCCCTGCTCCGGGAGCAATGGATCAATCCAGTCGGACAGCGGTCGCCCTTCAATGGTTTCCACCCCCTTCTCCACGGCATTGAGCAACTGGTGGCGCACAGTGTCACCAGTCAGCCAGTCACAGACACGATGGCTGACCTGACCACGGATGCGCACCACCCGTTCGTAAGGCACTTTTTCCAGTAAACGACTCAGCGGCTGATTCAGCCATTCGTTGAGTTGGTCGCGTAATTTCGAGCTAATTTGTTGCCGAACCGACTCCGATGCCAGCCACTCTTTCAGCTCCACAGCTGCTTTGTCCATAAAGCCGGGCAACTTGGCGTAGATCTTTTCCATGTCAAACAGCGCGCCGATCAAGGCGGAAAGGCCATCAATGGAGTCAATGAGGTTGGCAATGGCATCACGGATTTTATCCTGCAACTGCTCGCGAACCTCCGGATCGTCAAGCATGGCGGAAAGTTGTTCAATGATTGCCGGCAATTCCTGCTCCACCAGTTCGAGGACACCATCCACCAGTTCGCCGGGGAGCAGGTCATTGAGGCATTGCTGGTTGTCGATCAATTGTTGCAGGCGTTGATCGATAAAACGGTCCAGCCAGCCCTCCAGCTGCTCTTTGTCGAGCCAGTGTTCAATCTTTTTTCCGGCAAATCCCTGAATCGTCTGGCTGGGATGATCCATCAGGTCCTTGAGACGATAGCTCAGCAGAACATCGAGATATTCCTGGCAAAAACGGGTTAACTGTTGCCGCCCCTGCTCTGATTCGAGTTGGCGAGTCAATGCACGCAGCAGCTTCCAGCGGACGGTTTCCAGTATGTCGGCAAGGCGGTCATGAAACTGGGACGGGAGAAGGCTGATGGGCGCGCTGAGGTCGCGACAGATAAATTGATCGAGTTTCTCCTCGACAGCTGACAGCAGTTTTTTACGGAACCCCTCCTTGTCGAGGGTGTCGGCAATATCGTCACTGGTTAGCAGATGATCTCCGACCATCTCGCCCATTTTCCGCGCCAATTTATGGCGTTGCGAAGGGATGATGCCCGGAGTCAAGGGAACGCGCAGGCCGCAAATACGCCAGGGCCTCAAGGGCCGGAACAGCATGCGAATCGCAATATAATTGGTGACATAACCGATGATAGCGCCCAATAACGGCGGGAGCAGCCAGGGCAGGTAAGAATCGAACTGTGACAGCATGAAACAACAACCTCAAAAGTGGGCAGGGGGTGGAGAATTCCCGGTTAATAAATGATGTTCTCTTATCTGTTATTTATTGAGAATGTTTTGATTTTTTTTTGCAATGGGGTACTATAATTTGCATCTATTCACTGTTGCCTGAGTGATGCGCTATTGATGGTTCGGGCAACGTATGCAATGACCATTTTATCATGTGAGGAGGAGTAATGCTGAAAGATTTGTTGCTTAGAAATCGCAGCTATCGACGTTTTCATGCGGACAAGGCGATTAGCGAAGAGCAATTGACTGAACTGGTTGAGTTGACCCGTTATTGTGGCTGTGTCGCCAATCTGCAGCCGCTGCGTTATCTGTTGTCAGTCGACAAAGAACGTAATGATCGGATTTTCAACTACCTGGGTTGGGCCGGCTATCTCAAGGATTGGAAAGGTCCGGCGGAAAACGAGCGACCGAGCGGCTATATTGTTATCATTGGTGACAAAACCATCAGTGATCGTTTTGACGGCGATTCAGGGATTGCCGCCCAGAGCATTTTGCTTGGCGCGGTCGAAAAAGGTCTCGGTGGCTGTATGATTGGCTCCATTCAAAAGCAGAAATTTCGTGAGGAATTCAAAATCCCCACCCGTTTTGAAATTGTTATGGTGATCGCTCTGGGCTACCCCGCTGAAGAGGTCCGCCTGGTCGATAAAGAGGAGAGTGGCGACATTAAATACTGGCGTGACGAGTCCGGAGTCCATTATGTGCCCAAGCGCACCATGGATCACCTGGTTCTCAGTTGGATCAACTGACGTTGTTCAGAATGTTGAGCACTGTTTAGTAACAGGGGCCGGAATTTTCCGGCCCCTGTTTTTTTATGTGTCCGAGCGGTAGCTCTGCCAGTGGATGCGCTCCTGACGCAGCTCATCTTCAGGATGCCCCTCTTTTTCCTCATCAGCCTCACCGATGCCGATAATGGCATCAATGCGCAGGTGTTCGGGAATGCCTGCTACCCGGCGCACGTAACTTTCTGCATCTGTTGTGTCGTCGTGCTCACGACAACGGATTTGTGCCCAGCAACTGCCGAGTCCAAGATCCTGAGCCGTCAGTTGTAAAATAAATGCGGCAATGGAACAGTCCTCGATCCACACGTCACAGCACCGCGGGTCGGCACACACGATGACGGCCACGGCGGCCTCGGCGAGAAACCCGGCACCATGGGGCTTGGCCTGGGAAAGGGCCTGTCGCTTTTGACGATCCGTAACGAAGATGAATTGCCAGGGATCGCGGCTACGTGAACTCGGTGCACGCAACACGGCTTCTTGCAGCACGCTCAGTTGCGTATTTGTTAACGGGGTGTTGGTGAATTTGCGAATACTGCGCCGTTGGCGGAGTAACTCCAGGAACATCGTGTACCTCGCTGAAATATCAGGTGATCTGTTTAAGAGAGTCTCCTTCTTACCGTTGATTGCGCAGTGATGCAAGGGGAAACGCCATGGTGACTGCTGGTCGCAGCTCAGCGTTGCCCAAATTATGACATCCTGTGGATAACGTTGTGGAAAAGTGGAAAACTCGTGGGATAGAGAGGATGGGTGGGGGAAAACGGGTGGCAGGGTCACCACATATCATCGTCAATTCAGTTCAATTGACCCTGCCAATTCATCACATCACAAAGTTGCTTTGGGACTTGAGTTGCTGCAAATACCGCCCTCTTCGGCTTACAGCGCATAACATAAAAATGTCTCCCGGTTCTAACCTTAGTGCGCCTGGCACACTAAGGTTTTTTCTTTCGGCAATTCATTGATCAGGGATTGCAATTCGTCACTTTGCAACCAGTGGTCGAGAATGGAATCGATCTCACCGCTGATTCCCCAGATCAACCAGATCCCCAGCTGCAGAAGTTGGTGCTGGTGATGCTGGTGAATTCCCGAACAGATAACCCCGTGTGTTCCCAATTCGCTAAGCCAGTCGCCGATCGTGTAAGGAGGCTGAGGACAGACGAGCGCACTGAGCTCGCGACATTGACGATGGCGTAAGTCAATATCCGCAATATGAAATTCGCGCGCCTGATCAAAACGGGGAGATACGCGTCTGTCATAGCTGGGAATGGCTATCCGTATAGTTTCGGGAGATAACGCAGACATGGCTTCTTTCATTACAAAACCAATGCCAATGGATAGTTTAAAATAAAAGTCGTGTAAAAACAGTAGGTTGACTATTGATGCCTTTTGCGGGACGGATTGACGATGTTGCATTTGCAACGTTTGGAACGGGGGCGGATGGGCGGGTACGTCTAACAAACAGTTATTATTGAGAAACATACCGATGTTGCAGTGCAACGTTTATGCAACACAATGCAACGTCAGTTAAGCTGATGTTTTTTCAGCCAACGCCACAGGGTGGTGCGGTCAATGCCGAGATGTTGTGCCAGTTGTTGACGGTTTCCTTGGAAACGTTGAAGCAGATGGGACAAGGCGTCCTTATCCGGACAGCGGTTTTTCTTAAGCGCAAGAGCGTTCGATGTGAGTGCTGGAATGTGCATCACTTCAATTTGAGAGCCGCGGCATAAAATCACTGCCCGTTCCACAATGTTCAGCAACTCACGGACATTGCCTTCGTAGGGATAGGCCAACAGTTGTTCCAGAGCCGGTTGGCTGAAACGAACTATCTTCTTGCCATGCTTGTGGCAAAACCGTTGCAATGCCATGTCCAGCAGCAACGGAATATCTTCATCGCGCTCACTCAGGGGCGGGATATGCAGGGCAACAACGTTGAGGCGATAGTAAAGGTCTTGGCGAAAACGTTTCTCTTCGACCAGATGGGCGAGGTCACGGTGGCTGGCCGCGACAAAACGGACATCGGCGCGACGGGTTTCGTCGCTTCCCAGCGCCTGATACTCATTGTTTTCCAACACCCGCAACAGTTTGACCTGGAGCGACAGAGGTAAATCGCCAATCTCATCAAGAAACAGAGTGCCGCCCTCTGCCAGGGCGAGGCGGCCTTTGCGGTTGGCGATCGCGCCGGTGTAGGCGCCTTTACGCACCCCGAAAATTTCCGCTTCAAGCAATTGTTCCGGCAAAGCACCGCAGTTGATCACCACCAGTGGTTGGTTGTTACGTGTACTGAGATTGTGGATGGCCCGGGCAAACAACTCCTTGCCGGTGCCGCTGGCTCCATGGAGCAAAACCGTGGCATCGCTGTTGGCGACATCGGGCAGGATGTCAAATAACTGTTGCATGCGTGGGTTGCGGCTGATCATGTCATGAAAACTGAACTGCTTCTGCACCTCATTGGCCAAAGCACGCAGTTGCGACAGATCACGAAAGGTTTCAACACCGCCGATTACATCGCCGCGTTCATCACGCAAGACAGAGGCATTGACCGAAATAGGGATTTCACGGTTGTGGCGGTCGAGCACATCCACCTCAATATTGGTGATGTTCTCTCCGCTGGCAAAAGCCTTACGCAAGGGACATTGATCAAAACAGACGTTGGTGCGAAAGATCTCACAACACGGTTGACCGAGAGCCTCGGCCCGGCTGAACCCAGTGATCTCCTCAGCTGCGTGATTAAACGAAGTGATGCGGAGCTGTGGGTCAACAGTAAACACCCCATCAGCAACGCTGTCGAGGATGGTTTGGACATGAACGGGATTGTCGGTCAGTTGGGTCATTGATGGCCTCTGTGAGGATAAGACGCCATTATAGCAAGCTTTTTAGACGAACAGGAGGAGAAATTATGACCAGTCGCTGGGGTTTTTATCCATAAAGGCCATCACAGCGTCTGCTGGTAAGGGCTTGCTGAACAGGTAGCCCTGACCGATTTCGCAGCCTTCCCGGCGCAGAAATTCCAACTGGTCTGTATTTTCAATCCCCTCGGCAACGGTGTCCATACCCAGGCTGTTGGACAGGTTGATAATGGCGCGACTGATGATGTCGTCACCGGCGTTGGTGCCGATATCCATGACAAATGAGCGGTCGATTTTCAGGCGGTCCAGCGGCAGTCGTTTCAAATACGCCAGACTGGAATAGCCGGTGCCAAAGTCGTCAATCGCCAGACGGATGCCCATGCTCTGAAATTCCAGCAGGGCGTCAGCGGCTTTTTTCGGTTCAATCATGATGGCCGACTCAGTCACTTCAAGTTCCAAACGTTGTGCCGGTAAGCCGGTGTATTGCAGGATCTGTAACACCTGCTGAGGTAGGTGGCCGCTTTCGATCTGTTGAACGGCCAGATTCACGGCCATGCGCGGCACATGATAGCCCTGCCGGTCCCAGTCGATGGTCTGTCGACATGCCTCTTCGAGTACCCACAGGCCGATGTCGTTGATCAGACCGATCTCTTCGGCCAGAGGAATGAACAGTCCTGGCGGGACCAGGCCGATCTCTGGCCGCTGCCAACGCACCAACGCTTCAACGCCGACCAGATCCCCTGAATTCAAGTCCAGTTGCGGCTGATAGTGGAGCACCAGTTCTTTGCGTTCAATCGCGTTGCGCAGCGCACTTTCCATGACCAGATTTTCCCGGACATTGTCCGAGAGCTGGGACGAGAAAAAGTGCAGTCGGTTGCGGCCCTGGCGTTTCGCTGCATAACGGGCAATTTCGGCATTTTTCAACAAGGTTTCGGGGTCAGCACCATCCTCTGGAAACAGGCTGATTCCGACGCTGGTTGTTACGATGAGTTCCTGATCTTCAATATTCAGAGGCGTTCCCAGACGATGGAGGATGCGACGACTGATACTGGAGGCCAGCTCGGCAATGTTTTCACCCTGAATAATGATGACGAATTCATCGGCACCCATGCGGGCAATACTGTCTTCGAGACGGAGCAGGTGCTTTAAGCGTCCGGCCGTCTGGCGCAAAATTTTATCGCCAAAGTCAAAACCGAAGGTTTCGTTGATCTTTTTGAAATGGTCCAGGTCAAGATTCAGGATTGCCAATTGATCCTGACCTGTTTCAATGTGGGCCAGCGCGTCCTGCAGTTGCAGGTGTAACAGCGTGCGGTTGGGCAGTTGGGTCAACGGATCGTAATGGGTCAGGAAGCTGAGCTGGTCCTGCTGCTCGCGGCTTGTCGTGATGTCATTCCAACTGCCGACCACTTGAGCCGGACTGGTTGCCGTTGCTGGGAGAAACTGGAGTTCCTCGCGCACATAACGCAATGTGCCATCATTGTCATATAGACGGTATTCAACGCTGCCATGGCCTATTTTCGGCATGGAACGCATGTTGGCCTCAAGCTGTTGTAGGTCACCCGGATGAATGATGCTTTGCCACCAGCCCGGCTGATAGGTTTGTTCAGGAGTGAAGCCGAACAGGCGGGTGATATTGTCACTGACCCAGAGCACTTCAGGCGCGCGACCGGTAGGCAGGGCAAGGTTGAACAGGACCACGGGGCTGGCTTTTTGCAGATATTCAAAGCGTTGCTTGAAGCGACGAAGTTCCTCCGTTTTGCGGCGAACCTGCCAGCGTAATAGTGCTGTGATGATCAGGAGGAACAGCAGCAATACTGCGCCGCTGATCAGAGCGCGCAGCCATTGGCGAGGTAACACCGGAGCGGGAGGCCGGGACATGGCTTGTTTCAGTGATTGATAGTAGATGGAGCCCTGCTCGCTGCGCCATTGTGACAGGTAGTCGTCAATACGGTTGAGAACGGCCGTATTGTGCCCCTTGGTCGTCGCATAAAAAAGACTGCTTGGATCAAAGATCACCGGATTTTCCCGCAATCCATAGCGACGACCGTAAATTCCGCCAAAGAAACTGTTGGCCACAGTGACATCGGCATCACCGCTGACGACAGCTTGAAACCCTTCGGCCATGCTGTTGACCGGGACCTGCTCAAATGGAATGGAAAATCCGTTAAGAATGCGAATTAACGCATCCTGCTGAACCGCACCGGACAGGATAGCGATCCGCTTCCCTTTTAGATCCATCCAGTCGGAGATTTCAATTTTTTTGTGACTCCACAGACTTGACCAGCTATGAACAACAGGGATGGTGTGGAAATCAAAGCGTTGCGCGCGTGCTGCTGTGCGAGCGACATCAGGCATTAAGTCGATATCGCCGGATTGGAGTTTGTCCAGACAGTCATTCCAGGTGCAATCGACGTATTCGAGCTGCCAGCCTTCGCTTCTTGCCATATTTTCCAGCAGGTCGATGAACAGACCGGAGGGACGACCCGTGGTGTCGCGGCAGATCTTGGGCGGGTTGTCATACAGGCCGACACGAATGAGTCGTGAAGCATTTGAGGAGGATGTTTCAGGTTGTGCCCACACGCCTGCAGGGACTGACAAAAAGCCAACCACCAAGACAAGCCATGCACTGTGGAGGAAACCACGAACACGATTCAATCCGTATTCTCCTTAAGGGAAAACGCCTGAAAAAATAGGCAGATAACTTATTGAAAATTCGCATTCAGTATAAAGCAAATGACTGATATTTCTAGACCCTTTCGCATTACACTTTTCCAACCGGAGCCAGGTAAAGGACAAACTCGTCATGGCCGTCGACACCGATCAGGTTATCCATCAATCCCTGATCATAGGCGGCAATGGCACAGGTCCCGGCCCCGATCGATTCACAGGCCAGATAGAGATTCTGGCAAACATGGCCGACATCAAAAGCAATCACCCGATGCGCTGCCAGATCGTAGCGCCATTCCATGCGATAGGGGATCACGGTCCAGGCAAAAACCACCGGAGCCCGACTGATGAACACCTGATGAAAAGTGGCCGCCGAAAGCTCGTCACGAAAATCGTGAACCGAACGTTCACACACCAGGGCGTGTTGCAGGGGCAGATAGCGGTAGATGCCGTTTTCCAGTCCGTCAACGGCGGAGACCAGCACATAACTTTCAAATGCATGACGACAGCCGGCAGACGGTACGGTGCGCAACGCATGGCCCTCGCCAAGCTCTTCACGTACTCCCTGGGTGGCCCACAACAGCAAGCCCAGTTCTTGGCGGGTCAATGGCGTGGCCAAATAGCGTCGACGGCTCTCCCGGTTGGCAATGGCAGCAAGAATATCGGTGCCGTGAAACTGTTCCAAATCAACCTCCGGAAGAGGCACAAGCGTCTGTTCCGGTCGGGGAGATCGCTGCAGTGGCGGTGGGTCGATACCGCGGTTTTGATCCGTCACGTAAAAATTGATCTGCTGACGCAGGTTGTCTTTGAGAAAAGCCCGTTGTTGCTCAAGTGTGGGAAGAGGCATGAGGGTTCTCCTGTCTCTGTGGGTTCGTAGAAGTTTATCTCAGCATAACAGATGTTTGGACGTAAAACAGGGGCCTGCTGTAAGAGCCTTAGGACAGAGGATATAAACAAACGTGTGTGAAAAGAGAGCCTAGACGCAACAAAGCCGGTTCGGGGAGGCGTCCGAACCGGCTTTGTCTATTGTGTCTATCAACTAGGAAGAAAAGGAGAACCAAGCCCTGCCTGCCACAACAAGCCTTGATGGTTATGACTTTAACAAAGCGTGTCAGTGCTCACCACGATGAGACGCGTAAATGTTTGTTACCGAATTCGCGAATCGTGACTGTGTATAGGCACAGGTTGGGGTGGTGGGAGAGAATTATCAGAGAACAAAGTCAAGGTCGCCGGGTTTCGTCCCGGCAGCCGACATACTTTTGACTAGCCGCTCAAAAGTATGCAAAAACCAGCTTGAATACCTCCTGACCCTGGATCAACCTTCACTGCATCTGTTTCCGTTTTGCTTCATGGATTCGGCTCGCTGCCCTTTAGGTCAGCGAATCATGAGCATTATCAATGTCTGGCGTAAAACGTTGATAACACTCTATCGACTTACTTTATCTCTGGTGTGGCACTGATCAAACGGGCGGGACGGTGCCCGCCCTTCAGTCGTGTGTTATTGAGCTGCCAAGCCTTTCCGTTCAGCAGCATCGAACGTAGAGAGGGAACCCGTAGGACGCAATGGTAGGGTGTCGTTTTTCTGTCCCTTTTTACGACGAAAAAGGGACCCAGCGTGCGGGCGCGGAAGCCCGCGTCACGTGGGTACCACCATCGCGACCGGATGGAGTTTGCCACAACGGAAAAAACTCAGACAATCTCATCCTGAATCCGCGTATCAAACACCCGCTGACTCTTCTTCTCCGAACGCGGCAACGTGCCGTAATCGACCACCTCCAGCTCCACACTGACCAGAAGTTGCTTCTTGATCTGATGCACCGCCTCGTGAATCAGCTCGGCACTGCGTCCGGCCTCCACGCCCTCGCCGCGTTCCACCACCATGCGCATGTGGTCGCGGGCTGAGTCGTCGTCGCGGCTGAGGTGAATCTGATACTCACTGCCCAGCCCCGGCACCTGGGAGAGAATCGTGTCGAGGCTGCTCGGGTAGATGTTGACACCGCGGAATTTGATGGTGTCGTCGGAGCGGCCTTTGATACGCGAATGGCGCGGCAGCGGATTGCCGCAACTGCAGGAGCCAGGGATAATGCGGGTGATATCGTGGGTGCGATAGCGAATCAACGGTGCTGCCTCTTTGCACAAACTGGTCACCACCATCTCACCCCATTCACCGTCAGGCACCGGTTGCAGGGTTTCCGGGTCGACAATCTCCAGAATATAATAGTCACCCCAGTAGTGGATGCAGTCGTGATCGGAGCACTCGATGCCTGTTCCGGGGCCGTACAATTCGGTTAAGCCAGTGATATCAAACAACTCGGCACCGCCGAACAGCTCGGAAATCTTGCGCCGCATCGACACCGACGAGCGCTCGGAACCATAGATGATCTTCTTGACATTGATCTGGTCGGCCAGACCGCGACGGTGAATCTCTTCGGCCATCAACAACGCCATGGAGGCCGTAGAGCAGAACACCGTCGACTGGAAATCGATCAGGAACTGGATCTGCATGTCAATGTTGCCCGGCCCGACCGGCACGGCCATGGCGCCGATCTTCTCACAGCCGAGCTGGAAGCCCATACCGGCCGTCCACACACCGTAACCAACGGCGATCTGGATGCGGTCCAGCGGCGTCACTCCGGCCATCTGGTAGCAGCGGGCGAAAAAGTCAGTCCAGTTGTCGAGATCTTTCTGAGTGTAGCACAGCACCTTGCGTTTGCCGGTGGTGCCGGAGCTGGCGTGAACACGGACAATCTGCTCAAAGGGGACGGCACGCAGCGGAAACGGGTAGCCGTCGCGCAGGTCGTTGGCATCGGTGAACGGCAGGCGTTGCAGGTCATCAAGGCTGACGATGCTCTCCGGTGTCACCCCGGCATGATCAAGTTGCTGGCGGTAAAAGCTCGACCCTTCATAGGCATGACGCACGGTCCACTGCAGACCGGCCAGCTGGTGGGCTTTAAGTTGTTCTGCGTTGTCAAACGCGGGCATAAAGTTCTGTTGACGCATATCGGGTTTCTCCAGACGGATATTGGTCAGACCGGCGGCGCCGAGGCGGCTGGCCTGTGGGCTGTCATGGCTGGCCGCCCCCAAAAAGGCGGCACGTAACGCGGGGTCATTAAGTAACTGGTCGCTTTGCCCCTGCTGGACCATCTCACCGTTGGCCAGCAGATAGGCACGGTCGGAACCGCTCAGGGCACGGGCGGCGTTTTGCTCCACCAGCAGGATGGTGGTGCCGCTGCGCGACAGTTGGTGGATAATGGCAAAGATTTCATCGGTGATTTTCGGTGCCAGGCCAAGGCTCGGTTCGTCGAGCAGCAACAAGCGCGGGTGGGCCATCAATGCCCGGCCCATGGCCAGCATCTGCTGTTCACCACCGGACAGGGTGCCAGCCAGTTGGCTACGCCGCTCCTTGAGCTTGGCAAAGCGTTGATAGACTTCATCGAGGTGGGTCTGTTGTTCGCCACGCCTTAGTTTAAGGGCCATGGCACCGAGGGTGAGGTTTTCCTCGACACTGAGGTGCGGAAACACTTCGCGCCCTTCCGGGGAGAACGCCAAGCCGTGGCGCACCATGGTGGCCGGAGTGCTGCCGGTGACCGGCTGGCCGTCGAGGTGGATGGTGCCGCCGCTGGGTGTGACCAGGCCCATGACGCACTTGAGCAGGGTGCTTTTACCGGCACCGTTGGCGCCGACCAGGGCAACGGTTTCGCCTTGATGGATTTTTAGATCGACGCCGAATAGGGCCTGGGCCGCGCCGTAGTGGGCGGTGAGGTTGGTGATTTCCAGCAGTGGAGTTTTGTTTTCGGCTGTCATTTGTTTCTACCCGTTATTTCTGCATGTTGCTTTGGCTAACTTTATCTGTTTGCGTGGCTTTTTCCCACGTGACGTGGGCTTCCGCGCCCACACATCGGGCCCCTTTTGCGTCGACAAAAGGGGCGCAAAATCGACCCCCGACCATTGCGCCCTGCGGGTTCCCTCACTTCAGTCGCTTACGCCGTGATGTCGGCAAAAACTCGCTGACGCTCAAACAGTTTGCCGACAACCATCACGTCGACACTCCTTGCGTTTGGCGCTGCTGAACGGGGGAGCTTAGGTGCTGAATATGAGCACTTTATCCATTTTCAACCACCCGCTTTTGCTTTTCCCGGGGTCCCCTGTAACGCAGCCGGAATAAAAGGGCGGACTGGCGAAATAGAAGGACAAACTGTTTGAGGGCTGTTGCAAACAGACCGAGTTTTTGTCCTTCCGCCAGGGAGCCCTTTTATGGAGGGAACCCCGAAGGGGCAAGGCGCGGGGTGTCGTTTCTTTGCTGACTTTCTTTGGACAAGCAAAGAAAGTCAGGCGTCGTGTGGGGCGCAACCCCACGTCACGTGGGAAAGTCTACAAATCACCGCGTCTCTTCAAAAAAGGAAAAGCCCCGCAAACCTTTTACGCCGTCGCCTCCATACTCCCCAAATAAGCCTCCAACACCCGAGGATTCTTCTGCACTTCATCCGGCGTGCCACAAGCAATAACACACCCACTGTCAAGCACCACCACCTGATCAGCTAAGCCCATAACCAGCTCCATGTCGTGTTCCACCAGTAACAGCGTCTGCCCCTCCTGGCGCAGGCGGCGCAACTGTTGTTCCACGGCCAGAGTTTCGGTAGCATTGAGTCCGGCCACCGGCTCATCGAGCAGGATCAATTGCGGTTGGCTGACCGTGGCGCGCGCCAGTTCCAGGCGTTTTTTATCGCCATAGGCCATCACCCCGGCAGGCCAGTCGGCCTTGTCAGCCAGACCGAAACGGTCCAGCGCTTCCAGAGCGCGCAGCTTGAGCTGCCGTTCGCGATGGCGCAGGTAAGGCAGGCGCAGCAGGGCCATGATCAGGCTGCTGCCCGCCTCATTATTGAGCCCGGCCAGCACATTGTCGAGCACCGACAGCCGCTCGAACAACTTGAGATTCTGAAAGGTGCGTGCGACACCGAGTCGAGAGATCGCATGAGACGGCAACGTGCTGATCTCCTGACTGTTTGTTCCGTTGGCCAAACTGATCGAACCGCACGTTGGCGTCAACACACCGGTAATGCAATTGATCAGGGTGCTTTTACCCGCACCATTGGGGCCGATCAGCGCCGTGATCTGCCCTTGCGGCACCCTGAAGGTGACGTCGGACAAAGCGGGCAGGCCGCCGAACTGTTTGCTGACCGCGTCAAGATGCAGCATGGCGACTCCTGCGTAAAGCCTGACGGGTTTTGACCAGATCGACCAGACCGGTGACAAAACCCTGGGGCAGGAACATCAACACCAGTACCAGAATACCGCCGTGAACGAAATCTTTGTACGACTCAAACACATCGATCCACTCGGGCAACAGGGTGATGAGGGTGGCGCCAAACAGCGAGCCCCAGATCGACCCCATGCCGCCGATTACCACCATGATTACTAGATCGGTGGAGACAAAAATATCAAAGGACGCCGGGCTGATGTAGTTGTAGCAATGGGCGTACAGGCTGCCAGCGACCGAGGCCAGCACTGCCGATAGCACAAACACTTTCACCTTGCTGATCTGGGTGTTGACGCCAAGGGCAGCGGCCGCTGTTTCATCGCCAGCCAGGGCTGCCAGACCACGACCGACACCGCTGCGCACCAGGTTGAGGCACAGCAACAGACTGAGCAGCGCCATGGCCCACACCAGATAGTGGAAGCGCACTTCGTCGTCAAAGACAAAGTTGCCGATGGCCAGCGAGGGGATGCCGTAAAAACCGCTGACTCCGCCGGTCACTTCATCCCACTGCTGGAGCACGGTGTAGACCACCAGATTGAAGCCGAGGGTGGCCATGGCCAGGTAGTGCCCGGACAGGCGCAGCGTGGGCACGCCGATGATCAGCGCCAGCAAGGCGACCAGCACGGCAACGCCGAACATGGTTGGCCAGGGGGACAGCTCATAGGTGACGGTGCCGATGGCCGAGCCGTACGCACCGAGGCCGAAAAAGGCGGCATGACCGAGGGATATCTGACCGGCATAGCCGATGAACAGGTTGAGACCGAGAACGACGATGACGTGGATGGCGACCAGGTTGGACAGGCCTAGGGTGTAGGGGTTGTCCTGCACCAGCGGATAGAGCACAATCAACGCGCACAGCAGCGTCACCGTGAGGCCGGTGCGATGCAGGCGGATGAAGTAGCTTAGGTGTTCCTGGCGGGTCATGTCTGTGTTTGGTCCTTTTTCTTTGTTGTTAAGATCAAAAGCTTGAGGGCAAGGTCTAGTTCGCCGGGTTTCGCCCCGGCAGGCGACATCCTTTTGGCTTGCCGCCCAAAAGGATGCAAAAACCGGCTCAACTTCTCCTGAACCTAGCTACACCGACACTGAGTCTGTTTCCGTTTTGCTTCACAGATTCGGCTCGCCGCCCTTTAGGTCGGCGAATCGTGCGCCTTGGAAACTCTGGCGTAAAACGTTGATAACGTTCCTACATCTCGCTCTATTTTTCCCGTGGCACCGATCAAACGGGTGGGGCGGAGCCCACCCTTTAGTCGTGGGTTATTTAGCAATCCTGTCCTACCGTTCAGCAGTGAGGAAACCCGTAGGGCGCATTGGGGTTGTTATTGATCAGATGAACGAGAGGTGTTGCTAGAGATTTTTTGCGTCAACAAGGCAGAGGGCGAAGCCATAGTAATTCTATGGCGACGACCGATAACGCCGCTGACGTGAAAAAGATCTGCAACAACTCCGTGAATTCTGATTGATGACTACCCCTTGGAAGTCGATTTTGCGCCACTTTTGTCGACGCAAAAGTGGCCCGACGTGTGGGCGCGGAAGCCCACGTCACGTGCGTACCAAACCTCGCAAACAGATGAAGCCCGCCAGAACACCCAAGCTGCTTAGACAGACCCTTCCAACCCAAGTCGAAAAGCCGCCAAATTCTGCTCAACAAACCGTTCAGGAGCCAACTGACGAATCGCCTCTTCACACTCTTCCGCCGTACAGAACAACACCGCATCACGCACAGCTAAACCGAGCAAAATCAGGTTGGCTAGTACCGCATTACCCAAATCCCGCGCCAACTTGGCCGCAGCGATCCGTTTGCCGACACCGGGCTGTTCACTGCTGATCACCAGAGTGCCATCGGCACGCAGCAACGGCTGATGCACACTGAGGTTGGCGTCCCACAATAGCAGGCCGACATCGGCCTGACCGGCGCGAATCAACGGGCTGGCAAAGTCGCCGACCTTGATCGACGACAACACGGTGCCGCCGCGCTGGGCCATGCCGTGGGTTTCCGAAGTCAATACAGGGATGCCGCGATTCACTGCCACCTGGGCAATCACCCGGGTGAGAAACAGCACCCCTTGTCCGCCGATACCACTGACAATGATCTGCTGTTTCATGACAATTCCCCCTCGCTGGTTCCTTTGATTGCCCCTTTGATGGCGTGTACCGGACAGACCGGAATACAGGTGCCGCAGCCGATGCAGCGGTCCTGATCGAGCACCGCCATGGTGGTGGCCTCGTCCATGCTCAAGGCCGGACATTCAAACGCTTCCACACACCGGCGGCAGCCGATACAGTCGCTGGTGATCTCCATGGCATAGCGTGGCTGATTTTTCACCACCTCACGCTCCATCAGGCAACCGTGCCGTGAAATCACCACGGCCACACCGCCTTGTGGGCCACGGATATGGGCATCCGCTCGCTTCAAGGCGTCTTCAAACGCGTCGTTATGGTAAGGATCGCAACATTCGAGGAACTCAACCCCGCTGGCCTTTACCAACGGCTCAATGGCAATGGCCTTGGTTGCTTCGCCGGTAGCGGTGCGACCGAGATGCGGCACCGGCTGACCGCCGGTCATGGCTGCAGTAGCATTATCGAGAATCACCACGATGATGCGCGCCTTCTGGATCACGGCATTGATCAGCGCCGTCACCCCGGAATGGAAAAAGGTCGAGTCACCGATAGTGACCACCACGGTGGGGAAGTCTTCACCGTCCTGGGCATAGGCTTGATAGAAACCCGCGCCCTGGCTGATGCAGGCGCCCATGCAATGGGCAGTATCCACGACCTTGAGGTTAACGCCGAGAGTGTAGCAGCCGATATCGGACGGGAAAATCCCCTTGGGGAAGGTCTTTTTAATGCTGTAAAACGCGCTGCGGTGCGGGCAGCCCGGACACAGCGACGGCCGTTGACCACGGCTGTTGGCCGGGGCGGGAGCCGGAGCTTCCAGATCGAGGAAACGGGCCAGCGCTTCATGCACCACATCGGGCGTCAGTTCCCCTTCCTTAACAATATCACCGCTCTGTTTGCCGAAAGCACCGCCATGGGCCAGTTGCATTTCGATCACCGGGTAGGTTTCTTCGAGGATCATCACCCGGTCATAGTCCGCGTGCATTGTGTCGATCCAGGCGCTGTTGAGCGGGTAGGGCATCACCACCTGATACAGGTCCACCACATTGCTCAAGTCCAGTTCAGAAAGCAGGTCGACCAGATGGCCATAGACAATGCCGGAGGCGACCAGGGCCAGCCGTGCTTTGCTGCCATCACCTTGAGTCAGGCGCGGCTGGACCGCCGGTTCGGCGGCAAAGGCGACGAGGTTGTCGTTGAGCTTGCGGTGCAGGGCGGGCAAAAACGCCGGAGTCGCACCCCAGCGATTGGGATCTTTTTCAAAGCGGGCGCTGCGTTTCAACTGCTGGACCGGCTGGTGGCTGACATTCTGCCGCGAGTGGCAGATGCGCGTGGCCGGACGCAAGACGGTGAGCATTTCGTATTTTTCCGACAATTCAAACGCCAGCGGCAACAATTCTTTCGCTTCGGCCGGGCTGGCCGGATCGAACACCGGCACCCGTCCCTGCAGGCAGAACAGTCGGGTGTCCTGCTCGTTCTGCGAGCTGTGCGGACCGGGATCATCGGCAACGATGGTGACAAAGCCACCCTTGACGCCGAGGTAGGCGCTGCGCATGAACGGGTCGGCGGCAACGTTCAGCCCCACCTGTTTCATGATGGCGGCACTACGTTTGCCGGTGTAGCTGGCGGCCAGCGCCACTTCAAAGGCCACTTTTTCATTCACCGACCACTCAATATGCAGTGGCTCTTCGGCCGTGGCACGGCGATCAACCACCGCCTGGAGAATCTCTGTGGACGGTGTGCCCGGATAGGCGGCGACCACCTGGCAGCCGGACTCGATCAGTCCGCAGGCCATGGCTTCGTTGCCCATCAGTAGTTCAACCTGTTGTTCCATCTATGGCTTCCTTTTCAACGTATTGATTCGTATTTTTATATCCGCTTAAAGCTCGGGCCCATCTTTGGGCCTGGTCTCATCTGCGGAGATCAACAGAGATAACCGAGGGATTTCCCTCGTGACGTGGGGTTGCGCCCCCACACGTCGCCTGACTTTCTTTGCTTGTCCAAAGAAAGTCAGCAAAGAAACGACACCCCGCGCCTTGCCCCTTTGGGGTTCCCTCCATAAAAGGGCTCCCTGGCGGAAGGACAAAAACTCGGTCTGTTTGCAACAGCCCTCAAACAGTTTGTCCTTCTATTTCGCCAGTCCGCCCTTTTATTCCGGCTGCGTTACAGGGGACCCCGGGAAAGGCAAAGGCGGCAGGTGTTTTAGCACCCAAGCTCCCCCGTTCAGCAGCGCCGAACGCAAGGAGTGTCGACGTGATGGTTGTCGGCAAACTGTTTGAGCGTCAGCGAGTTTTTGCCGACATCACGGCGTAAGCGAGTGGAGAGAGGGAACCCGTAGGGCGCAATGGTCGGGGGTCGATTTTGCGCCACTTTTGTCGACGCAAAAGGGGCCCGACGTGTGGGCGCGGAAGCCCACGTCACGTGGGAAAAGTAATCGTTTTACCTCATCCGTTCAAGTCTTTACAAACCACCCGCACACAGCAATCGAAATACACCTACTTCCCCAGCAACCCCTTAGGCCGCACAAACAACACCAGCAGCAGCACCACAAACGCCACCACATCTTTATAAGCACTCGACCAGTACCCAGCCGAGAGTGATTCAAGCAACCCCAGCCCAATGCCACCAAGGATCGCCCCCGGAAACGAACCAAAACCGCCAAGAATCGCCGCCGCAAAGCCTTTCAAACCAAGCAGCACGCCGACATCGTAACTCAGGGTGGTGATCGGTGTCACCAGCACCCCGGCCAGACCACCCAGCGCCCCGGCAATGCCATAGCTGGTCAGACGGATGCGTCCGCCGCGAATACCAACCACAGCCGCCGCCGTCGGATTCGATGCCACGGCGCGCATGGCCAGCCCCAACGGTGTGTGGTGAAAGAACCAGTGCAACAGGCTGATCGCCACCACAGTCAGCACCAGAATCCACACCGCCTGCGGCAGGATGGTGGCACCGAACAGGGCAATCGGCTTCTCACCGCTGAGCGGCGGCAAGGCCATGCGGTTGGTGCCCCAGATCATTTTCATTGCCCCGCGCAGGATAATCGACAAGCCGATGGTAAGAAAGATCAACACCAGCTCGTTGTGGGAGCGCGATGGCCGTAAACCGAAACGCTCCACCAGCATCGCCACCAGAGCCACTCCGGCCACGGCCAGCAGCACCCCCGGCATCATCGGCAGGCCGAGGGTAAGCAGGGCGGAAAACATCAGCATCCCGCCTAGAGACACGAAATCGACCTGCACAAAATTGACAATGCCCATGGCGTTGTGCACCACGCTGAAGCCCAGCGCAATCAGGGCATAGATCGCACCATTGGTCAGTCCGGCAATGATAAATTGTAAAAGGTCGTTGGATGCTTGCAAAAAATCGCTCGTTCGTCAGGGAGTCATAGAATCCGCACAGGGTATGCCAGATGGGTGAAAAGGTCAAGAAAACAGCGGTCTGGAGCGGGTTCCGGCACACTATTATGGTGTCGGTTACGGCTTGACTTTGTCTGCTGTCCTTTGAACAATACAGGCACGCGATGCGACTTAAATGAACGGACCTCTCTTATGCTCCCGAACAGCTCTTTTTTTCCCCATCCGGGGTATCGCACTTTGCTCGGTTATCCCGTGGGCGAGGAGGCGATCATTGCCCAGCGTTTTGCCTGCCTGAAACAGCTCGGCATCACCAGCTTGACGCAGCACGGTACAACGCAACTTCTCAACGTGCCGGTGCTGGGTTACGGTTATTGCGGTGTGGTCATCAGCGGCCAACATCACGGTCACCCCGTGGCCATTAAGCTGCGTCGCCTTGATTGCCGCCAGACGGATCTGCGTAATGAAGCACGCCTGCTGCAGCAAGCCAACAGTGTGGGGATCGGTCCGCGTCTCCATGCGCACAGTGATGATATTCTGGTCATGGAGCAGCTCAGTGGTGTTCCTTTAGCGACCTGGCTGAACGTCTCCCGCTCCGGTGAGGAACTGAGGAACCAGTTGGGACAGATGGTGCAGCAGGGATATGTTCTCGACTGTCTGGGCCTCGACCACGGTGCGTTACGTTATCCCGGCGAACATGTGTTGATTGACAACGGCCGGATCACCCTGATCGATTTCAGCCATGCCAGCGACCAGCGGCGGCCCAACAATGTCACGTCATTGGTGCAGGGATTGCTGTGGGGCACTCGGTTGGCCGAGATGTTTCAATTGGGTCTGGATCTGCCCAGTCAGGAAGAGTTGCGGCCGCTATTGCGCGCCTATAAACAGCAGCCCGAACAGGGGCCCTTTGTGGCGTTGTGTCAGAAACTGGGGATTGCCGCTGACGGGTCCGCAGCTGTCGGAGGCTGTGCTGTAACAGGAAAGCAGTTGTCAAACTCTGTCCATCTGTGAGAAAAAGGGCAAATGCACAATTTATAAGTCATGATAAATACGCATGAAATGGTATTTATCGCGTCCTGGTAATGACAGGATGCGGATAACTTTTCCGGGAGGACACAATGAAAAAACTGGCAATTCTTCTGCTGGCCCTGCTGCTTCTGGCCAGCCCGGCCATTGCTGCAGACACCATCAAACTCGGCGCGTTCTTTGACCTGTCCGGTCGCGCCGCGTTCATCGGCACCCCCACCAAACTGGTGGCGGAGATGGTTGTCGATAAGATCAACAGCGAAGGCGGCATCAACGGCAAACAGTTGGAGCTGGTGATCGGTGACACCGAAGCCAATCCGGCCAAGGCCGCATCTCTGGCCAAGAAATTTATCTACAAGGATAATGTGGTCGCCATTATCGGCCCGACCATGACCGATACCGGTATGACCGTTAAAGCTATGGCCGGCAAAGGCAAAACGCCGATCTTCATGACTGTCGGTGGTGATCCGGTGATCATGGGTGGCAAGTTCGGCCCGTTTGACTGGGTATTTAAATCTCCCCAGCGTTCCAGCATTGCCGTTCAGCGGTTGTTTGACTATTTGCGCGCCAAGGGGCTGACCAAGATCGCCCTGCTGTCCGCTGCTGACGGTTTTGGCAAGGACGGTGCCCGCTGGATCAAAAAGCTGGCTCCTGAGTACGGCATTGAGATCCTCGCCGAGGAGTCGTTTGGTACCCGCGACACCGATATGACCGCGCAACTGACCAACGCCAAAAATGCCAACCCTCAAGCCATCGTCACCTGGACCATTGGCCCGGCGGGATCAATTGTCGCCAAAAACAAGGCGCAACTGGGCATTGATTTGCCGCTGTTCCAGTGCCACGGCCTGCCCGATCCTAAATACATCGAACTGGCCGGCAGTGCCAGCGAGGGCGACCGCATGCCGTCCACCAAGTTGCTGGTGGCTGACGCCCTGCCTGATAGCGACCCGCAAAAAGCGGTGATTCAGGAGTTTATACAGCTTTACAAGGAGAAGGGTTACGACAAGCAGTTTCCCATCAATACCCACTCTGGCTACGCCTGGGACGCGATTATGATTGTGGCCAACGCCATGAAGCAGGTGGGCACCGATAAGGCGGCTCTGCGTGAGGCGATTGAAAACACCAAAGGCTATGTCGGTGTGTCGGGAATTTATAACCTGACTGCCGAAGACCACAACGGTCTCGATACCAGTTCCATGGTGATTGTTCAGGTCAAAGACGGCCAGTTTGTCATGGCCGACTAAACTGAAAGAACAGCCAACGCACAAGCCCCGGTATCGCAGGATACCGGGGCTTTTTTTGTCTGTCTCATAAGTGACGTCATTGCGCTGTATAGATGAGCCAGCCGCTGCCGGCGATCACCAGAACTCCGCAGATCCGTTTCAGCCACAGAGTGCCTTGCGATGTCTCGTTCCAGTTGAGATAGCTTTGGACGATTTCGGTAAACGTACCGGCTAGCACAATGACGGAACAATGGCCCATACCATAGGCGAGCAGCAGAGAGATGGCATAGATCAGATGGTCATTGGCTTCGGCAAACGCCACACCGAGCACCGGCCCCATAAAGGCAAAGGTACAGGGGCCGAGGGCAATACCGAAGATCAGTCCCATGGTGAACGCGGCCAATAAGCCGCGGCGGGAGGTGTGAATGGTCCCCGGACCTGACCACGGCATGGGCAACACGCCAAGAAGATGCAGGCCGAAGACCAGGAAAATGGCGGCAACCAGCCAGTTGCCGTAACTGCCGAGATCACCGAGCATGCGCCCGGCCAACGCCGTGATGACACCGATCAGGGCAATGGACAGCAAAATACCGACAGCGAACAGATTGGAGACGATAAATGCCCGGCGGGTGCTGATCTGCTGGCCGTCAATAAAGCCGACGATCAGCGGGATACTCGCCAGGTGGCAGGGTGACAGGAGGATGCTCAAAACGCCCCACCCGGCTGCGGCTATCAGGGCGATGGCCGGAGTCGCCGATACGGCCTGACTCAGCGTTGACAGCAGGCTTTCAATCATCAGGGTGTTTCCTTGAACGGGTAGCCGAGTTCCTGCCATTTGGCGAGAATCTCTTCGCGGCTGAAGAAACCGGTGTGACGGAACAACTCTTTGCCATCAGCGGCATAAAAAATCTGGGTAGGAATGAGGCGCACGTGATAAAGGCGAGCCTCCTCGCGGTTTTTCCAGGCGTCAACAAACTGCACATCAAGTTGTCCGGCGAAATCTTTTTTCAGATCTTCAAGAATGGGTGCCATCTTGATGCAGGGGATACATTTGTCCGCTCCGACATCGACAAGCTTGGGGAGAGTGTCTGCCAGGCTGGCCGTGGCCAGCAGAAGTAGCGCGGCAAAAGAAATGATTAATGATCTCATGGCGGTAATCCTCTGTGTGGTGGTTGCGGGTGTTGCTTATGCAGTATGGCGTATTTTCTGAGGGTGCAAAAGGGAAGATTGCTTGCGTTGCAACTTAATGTGCCCGCAGAGGGAAGCCTCTGCGGGCACGGGATGGTAACGGTGTTGCGAGGCGATTAAAAGACCACTTGCAATTGTGCTGTCAGGCTATCGAAATCCTCATAGTTGCTGGACTCTGTGTCAAACTCGACGGCTGAATATTCAACCGTCAATTTAAGGTTCTGACCACGGAAGTAGTAATTGAAACCACCACCATACCAGTCAATCTCCTGATCATAGACACCGTCCAACTCAACCAGAGACCAGTTTTCAGCACGGAAGAAAAATTGTAACGGCAGTTCCGGCAACATGTAGGCCACTTTGGTGTAACCACCGTTCTTCTCACCGTTGACACCGATCACGCCGGAGTCAGGATCAGCCCCCTGGTAGGCGTCATCGAGGTCATAGTCCACATAGGCGGTCGACAGGGTAAAGGTGCCGATCCCTTCGATGGGATATTCCGCAAACAGGTCAACGGTCCAGGCCTTGTAATCCACCGCGCCGGTTTCATTCGTGCAATCAGCGTAGGCCACATCCTGCTCGACGGAATAAGCGGCACCCAGGGTAATGACTTTTTTCTTGCCCATGTAGGTCCCTTTGTAACCATAGCCTTTTTCGCCATCGAGGAACGTCACGTGCGCACGGCCACTGTAGCGGAAGTTGGAATCCGGTGCCGACACCGAATCGGTGCGACCATTCATAACATCCAGACGGTATTGGAAAATATCGTTAAACAGATTGCCCCATACGGCAACCCCTTTGTCGCGTGTGGAGACGTATGGTGCCCGGATCAGCACGGAACGATCCAGAGTTAATGGCTTTTCGCAGGCTTCAAGATTTTCACGGGTCAGATTGTACTTGAATTTACCGGCACGCACCCGAAAAGCGTCATTGAACTTGTAGCGAATCTGGGCGTCCAACATTTGAAAGGTGTTGCTCGAACCGTCACTGACCGTGAACGGACCGACATTGACATCTTCGGTATATTCCGTCTGCGCATAAATTCCCAAGTTGCCATACGCCCCCATCAGGGCAATCCGGTTACGGCGGAAGTTGAATTCCATGGTGTCATCATCACCACCGCTTCCGGAACCGGTGTCGCGATAATCAAGCTGAAACTGCCCTTTGTAATCGAGTTTCAACAAGCCTTCATCGTCAGGGCCAAAGGTCCAGGTGGGACCGGCGAAAGCTGTTGTCGCCATCAGAACCAGGCTGGCCACTGATGCGGCAATGTTGCATTTTCTAAACGAAATCATGTTATCTCTCCTTCACTGTGCGGGCGGGCTAACAACCGCCGCCAGACGGAACAAAGGCTGTCGGGCCTTCGTCATCACCAGTTGAACTGCTGGAACCGGCGTAGCTGTCATCCTCATCCTGAATTTCATCACCAAATCCGAGATAGTCGGGATAGGTGGTGGTGTCCGGCCAGTCGACGCCGTCGGTATAGCTGTGCAAATCGTCGTTGAGGTCGGCTGTGGCGCGGAAGATGACATGCTCGGAACGGTGGACCGTATCCCACGCGGCATTGCCACTCAAAGAACCGCCGGTTGTAATGTGATCGTCGGCGGTGAGGGTTTCATCGATGGCGGCCGTGAAGCCGTCCGTCGCATCCCATTCCAGGTAGTCGTTCTTGCCCTTGAAGATCGCGGCGGAAGGAATCCCTGCCGGATAGCTCGGGAAGACCGTGGTCGGATCGTTACGGATAAAGGTGGTGTCCGTCGGTTCGTAAGCGGTCAGGTTGCCCCACTCCTGCCAGGAGCCGTCATACATGGTGACGTTGGGGAATTCGCAGATCTCTTTGAGAATGAAATAGTAGATCGAAGCCAGAGCGCCGGAGTTGCAATAGGTCACGATGGGTTTGGTACCGTCGATACCGGCAGCGGCGAAGGCGGCGATCAGTGTGTCCTTGCTGGCGTACTTGGTGTTGGTGGTGGCGTTGGTAACGACCGGAATGGTGACATTCCAGGCGGGACCACCGTTTTTAACCAGCTTGGCTCCGCGAATAATACCGTCAAAGCCAGCGGGCTTGGCGGCAATAGGCAGAATCACCGCACCTTGGCTGGGATCGGCATCATCGCGCCAGTGGAAGCGGATCCATGGCGATGCGGTGGCGACGTCGAACGGCAGTGGTGTGGACATGCTGAATGACGGAATGCGCTGAGTCGCCAGATGCGGGTCGTTAAACAGCATCTGGCTCAGGTTGAGCGTCACGCCGTCAGGGTTGGTAAAGGCACCCGTGGAGGCGTCGTAGGTGTATCCCGGTACTTCATAGATATCGCCAACACCGTTGCCACCGGCAACGGCAGCGCCGGTTTCATCCAGAACGTCGGTGAAATAGAACGGCGTCGGTGGTTGGCGGGCATCGAGAACAATAACCTCGCCATTGGTTGTTGCGCCACTGTCGACCATGTCAATCAGATCACCAATGCTGGTGCGCATGTCGGTAAAGCGCTGAGCCAGATCGGTTACGCTGAAGGTGGAGGGGGTAACATTCGCCAACGTGACAATCCCTTGCTCCAGGGTGCCGCCGGCCATTTTATACGCCTTGTTGCCGCCGTTGAGAACCTTGAGGTTGTCTTTGGCGAAGCCCCAGTAGCGCAATGTCCACCACAGGCGTGAAGAGCAAAAACCGGGATAGTCGTAACGCGAGGTGGTCAGAACGACAACATCGTCTTTTTGGATACCAAAACGTTGAATCATCTGATCGATCAGGCTGCCGGTGCCGATCTGGTGGTCGGCCAGCATCGGACCATCGTCGCGTGCCGTGACTTCATAGCCTTCGTGGGAAACACTGGGCAGTGCTCCGGGAATGTGACCGAGAAGACCGGCGGCGTTCAGGGTGTCGATCATCAGATATTGCGGAGCGCCAGTGCTGCCGTATTGGGCCGCCATGTTGGTCTTGATTTTGTCGGCATCACCGGCAAACCAGGCTTCAACATCCGAATAGGGATAAACCCCCGCCGGATTGGGAACACAGTCTAGAATGACTACTCGTTTTCCGCTTTCTGTGCGATAACCCGCGTTGACCCAGCTGATCAGCGTTTCCGGCTCAAGCAGGGCGGAGGCCGTGGCGTCATTCTTGTAGTATTCTGCGTCGATGTCGGTGTAGCTGTCTGAGGAGCCACCGGAGCCGCAGCCCCAAAGTAAGAGCATGCTTATCAGGCATGCGCACAACGCATATAAATTGCTAATCTTTGGCCTCGCTCGTTTACTCATCAATTCCTCCATTCATTGGGTAATCCTGCTAGATTTACGTAGAAAACCAGATATCTCTTGCAAACTAACCCGAGCTATACCTATAAAGAAAGTGATACAAATTCATGGCAGCTATGCGTATTGCGCATGCATTAAGTATTCGAATATAGGGAGTTAGCGATGGAGATTCTCAACCTGAGGACGCTGGTTGAAGTGGCGGCCGTCGGCAGCATTTCAGGTGCGGCCGACAAACTGTGTGTGACCCAGTCCGCCGTGTCTCGGCGTATTAAAACTCTTGAGGATCAATGCGGTCATGGCCTGCTTGATCGCAGTGGCGTGCGTTTGACGTTGACCGAATGGGGGCATGTCGTGCTGGAGCAAGCTAAGAAGATGATTGCTCTGCAAGATGAGCTTCAAGCCAGCTTGAAACAGGTGGAAGAGAAAGAGAGTTTTGCGTTTGGTTGCACACCGGCCTTCGGTATTGCCCACCTGCCGAAGTTGCTGGAGCGATTCATGCTGACCCATGGTCAGGTGTCCGGATTGAAATTTATCTTCGATATGCCGGATAAGATTGCTGCCGGATTAAGCGATGGTTGTTTTGATCTGGCGATTATTGAGCATTGCCAGTGCCTGGATCTGTCCGGGTTCAAAACGACAGAGTTACGGGGGGACGACATGATCTTTGTTCGTTCTCCCAAACTGGGTGAGATGCCGGAGCAGGTTGATATCGAGCAGTTGTTTCCCATTCCTCTCTATGGCCGTCAGGAGGGATGTTGTTCACGGATTTTTCTGGAAAAGAATCTGGAGTTTGTCGGCCGCAAGTTTGCCGATTTTCGCAAGTTTATCCTCTACGATGATCTTCATCTGATTGTTGATGCTGTCGTGAACGGCAGTGGTATTGCCTTTATTTCTTCCGATGTGGTGGCGGAACCGTTGAAACGCGGAGACCTCCAGGCACATACGGTGAACGGGTTTGTCCACAGTCGCAAGCGGACGCTGGTTGAAAACCTCAGCCCTTCACCCGCTTTGGCTAATTTGTTTCGGCAGACCCTTTTTGATTATTTCTCTGAGCTCTGAATGGTGTTATTAACGGGAAGAATAAAGGGGCAACGATAAAAACATCTCAGAAAATAAGAGACATCCCCCACCAAGCTAACCCCCCACAAATCACAGGGTTTTCTCTGTCTTAAATATGACCGTTATTGTTCTGTTTATATATTAAAATTAAACGGTAATAATTGACAGGCGTGCCACGCAGGGCTAGCCTTTGCAGGAAAGTAGACGGTATGGATGGCCAAAGGTGTCATTGTACCGTATTTTATGACCGTTTTTGTCTTAATTGATGCCAAGGCAGAAACATCGATCAAGGAGGTGGCGATGAAAGTGGACCCGAAAGGACGTCGTGTTTATGTGGTGGAATGGAAAGATGCGTACAGTAACGGGATTGATGAGGTGGATGATCAACACAAACACCTGTTTTTTCTGGTCAAGTGTTTGCGGCTGGAGACCATTGAAAAAACTCTTGATGACCTGGCTGACTATGTGTTCAGCCACTTTTCCACCGAGCAGGGGTTGATGGATGAAAGTGAGTACCCCGACCGGGACCGCCATCGCCAGATCCATGACCAGTTTGTGTCAACGGTTGCCGAGTGTATTGCCGATGATGCCCCTTGGGATGATGAGAGGCTCCACGATTTACGCAAGTTTCTCAATAAGTGGCTGATTGGGCACATTATGACGGATGATCAACAATTCGGTCGTTGGTACAAGCAATATCAGTATGTTCAGAATTTTGAAAACAGCAAATATTATAAGGACGAGGATGAACGTAGCTGGTTAAGCCATCTGTTTAAACCGGACTGGGTGTTGCGCTTGATCGGTAAGCACTGAATCGTTACAGAACCGGGGGGCCGCAGTCGTAGATGTTTTTGGAACGCAGAAACTCGCCAAACTGTCCATCGGTTTTAACGATGTGATTGAGCAACCAATCGCGCAGATATTTGTAGAGATCAGAGGCAAGTCCCGTGTAGCCGGTCAGCACCTGTTCCTGGTAATCGTTGACGGTTTTTTTGAACGCACGGTGGGCCTTGATGTGGGCTTCCATGCCGGGATAGTGATGTTTAAGCATGGCTTGTTCTTCATGCTGGAAATGCTTGCGTATATAAAGATTGAGTGTCGATAACAGTGACGCCAGAACCTCGTCGCCCTGTTTCTTGCGGATGGCTTCGTAGAGGTCATTAAGGGCGTTGACCAGGGCACGGTGTTCCGCATCAAAGGTGGGATTGCCGGTTTCATAGCAGGATTTCCAGGTAATGGTTGCCACTGAGACCTCGTCAGAAATTGGGGTTATGCTGAAGAATATGGTGGCACAAAACGATGAAAAACGTCAATGCGCTGAGTGGTGGTTTTAATGTCTTTTACGCGGTGGCTGTATGAGGTGACGGTTCGTTGAGAAGGTGGTGCAGTTGATAAGCTATTTCGTAAAGGTTCTCAAGATCCCGGATGGTTTCGCCACCTGTCACCAGAGGTTCAAAATAGATCAGGCCATGGCCGTGTCAGGGTAATGGATAAGGTGTGATGGCGATGATTGTTCACCGTGTAACGACCGTACCACAATGCATAATGAAGGAGACGAATAGAGACCATGGTGCGAACAGTTTTCCAAACCGCGTTGTCTGGAGGAGTTGAAAACATACAGTAAGGCGTTTGTCTCAGTAGCTTCCACTGAACCGTAACGTGCCTATTGCCGATATCGTGATATCCGGATGACAATGGAGGATGTTGAGCTACTATTGAAGATGGATTTTATGAAATGCCTCTTGCTGTTGAAAAGGGTCGTACGACATGGGAATTATTAAACGCAATCTCTGGTTTTTGTTTTATGTCCTGTGTCTAAGTGGCCTTGTTTTTCTGATCCTTGTTTCCTATCTGTCCTGGAAGGAGACGGTTTCAGCGCATACCGAAAACCAGAAACAACAAACAGAACTTATCAAAGATGCGCTGCATTCCGTCCTTGTCACGCAGGAGATGATGCTCGATGTGCTGGGGACAAAATTGCTGCGCGAGGGCTTTGGTCGCTCAGGTATGGCCACTGAGGTGAGCATTCCGCTGATTTTTGATCAGATGCTGAAGGTTAACCCTTCGATTGAAGCGCTTGGTTTGCTTACCCCTAAAGGTGACTATCTGGCCATCAGTGGCAACGCCGACATGTCCACGTTGCCGAACCTGATTAAACAAGAGGTCAGTCGCGACTCTTTTTTGCATGCACTGAAGAGCCCGCACATGGTTTTGGGGCGGACCTACTATTTCAAACCGGTAGATGCGTGGGTCATTCCCATTCGCAAAACCCTCAGAGATGCTGACGGCAAGCCATTAGCCGTGATGGCCGCGGCTCTAAGCATACAAAAATCCGCAGACTTCTTTAACAACAAGCTTCATTACAATAATGACGATACGATTAAGATCTTTCGGGCTTTCGATTATTATGTCCAGTATGCCTCGTCTGCCAGACTCGAAGAGCTAGATCAACTTTATCGGCAGCAGATTCCAAAGGGATTGATCGAGAATGTCCTGAGAAAATTCAGTGAAAATAATCGGTTATCGCTTAAAGATCTTCACGATAGTGGAAAAATTTATACGACGATCACGGCAATGGAGACGGGTAAAGAAATTCTCCTTTGTGCTGGCTACGATAATCGTTACGAACTTTGGACCACCTCGCAGATGGATTATCGGGTTGTGCTGGTGCCTTTTTGGAAACGTGTGCTCCAGTATGCTCTGATTCTGACCGTTTATCTGTGTGTGCTGTTTTGGCTGTTCCGTTTGATTTCACGAGCTGAGAAACAGCGTGAAAATGAACTGCTTCATCAGGCGACGCATGATTGTCTGACGCGACTACCCAACCGAGAATATCTGCAGAGAAATATTCACCAGTGGATTTACGACAAGGCCCCGCCTTTTGCGTTGCTCTTCATCGACATGGATCATTTCAAAACGGTCAACGACAGTTTTGGCCATGAATTTGGTGATTTGGTGTTGCAGGAGATGGCGGCCCGCTTATGTGAGTTTCGTCGTGAGGATGAGCTTGTTGTCCGGCAGGGTGGTGATGAATTTATCCTGCTGACTAAAGAGAACGACGTAACGGATTTGCTGGGATTAGCCAACCGTTTGATAGAGACGCTGTCACAGTCCTATTGTATTGAAGATGTCGTTTTCAATCTCGGTACCAGTATCGGCATCTCACGTTACCCGGCCCACGCCAAAAGTTTCAATGAAATGCTCAGTCATGCGGATATTGCCCTCTATGAAGCAAAAAAACAGCGCAACCAAGCGTGCATGTTCCTGTCCGGTATGCAGGAAAGCTACCTGCACAGCGTCTCCGTTGAACAGCAGTTGCGCAGCTCAATCGAAACTCTGGAGGAATTTTTCCTCGTCTATCAGCCGCAGATTGACGCCAACGGAAATTTTTATGGTCTGGAGGCTCTGGTTCGCTAGGACAATGAGCGTATCGGTCTGGTGCCTCCTGACATCTTTATTCCAATCGCCGAAACAAGCGGTCTGATGCCCCGGTTGGGTCAGTTTATCGTTGAAACCGCTCTGTACGAGATGAATGAATTTCTCAAGGAAACCGGGCTGGAAGTTGCCCTGTCGTTGAATATTTCGTTGCGGCAGTTTATGCAGAAAGATTTCCTTAAAGAGTTATACGCGCAATTATCCCATTATCAGGCGCCCCAAATAACGCTCACTCTGGAAATTACCGAAAGTCTGTTTATTGAAGATCTCGACTATCTCATGCCTTTGTTGAAAGACCTTTCCTCGCGAGGGGTGCTGATCTCTCTCGATGATTTTGGTACCGGTTACTCGTCACTCAACCTGCTGCGCAGGCTTCCCATTGATGAGTTGAAAATCGATAAAACCTTTATCGATGATTTGCTGATGGATCTTGCCGCAGAAAAAATGGTGCAGAATATCATCGCAATCGCGAAAAATTTCGATATGAAGGTTGTCGCTGAAGGTGTCGAAAGCAAAGAGCAGTTTCTGAAACTCAAGGAGGGGGATTGTGATCTTTTCCAGGGCTATTATTTTTCTAAACCACTGCGTTTGGAAGATCTGAAAACATACAGCAAGGCATTCATGTCAACCAACATGTGACCGCTGAGAACCTGCCTTATCCCACATCATCTTAGAGACGTCACCCCAACAAAGAGAGTCCTTGTTGGTCGGGGAACAGCTCAGAGCTGTGTCCATTTTATCCAGCATTTGGATGGGAGACCGCTTTGCTGTTGGAGTGATCCTTCTAAGTTGGTAACGGACAGCAAGAGGAGCAGGCCGCCGGATAAAATCCGACGAATATAAAATGGGGGCGTTATGAATAAAGAATTGCACCAGCTTCTCTGTGAGCTGGAAGAGTTTGGACAGGCAAACGATGAAAAAACGGAGGATCGCGCACAGCGGATGTTGAATATCACTCCTGACACCGGCGAGTTTCTGGCCGTGTTGGTTCGCGCGATGAATGCCCGACGTGTGCTGGAGATCGGTACGTCCAACGGCTATTCCACACTCTGGTTGGCCGATGCGGTGTCCGCCATTGATGGTAGTGTCACCACAGTGGAGTATGCCGAGCAAAAATATCGGCTCGCCCAAAAAAATTTCTCACGCACGTCTCTGGCGCACCGTATTGATGCCATCCTTGGCGATGCCGGGACTATTCTTGGCAACGCCGATGATGCTGTGTACGATCTGATCTTTCTTGATTCGGAACGCTCACAGTATCCCGGTTGGTGGCCCGACCTGAAACGGCTACTGCGTCCCGGCGGCCTGCTGGTGGTCGACAATGCGCTGTCCCATGGTGAGCAGATGGCTCCCTTTAAGGCTCTGGTCGAGGCAGATGTGGAATTTACCACCTGTGTGGTGCCTGTCGGTAAAGGGGAATTTCTGGCCACCCGCTCTGCATGAAAGCGGAGCAAATTTTCTGAAAAAAAAAGCAATATCGGTCAGGACGTGATCAGTGAGTTCGGCTAAATTCCTATCTGACCGCTGAGAAGGAAACGCCGAAAAGAGGATTTATGTCGCTCGCTGAACAGATCAACCGTGTGTGCACCTACATTGTTCATCATCTCGATGAAGAGTTGAGTCTCGACCAGTTGAGCCGGGTTGCCGCTGTCTCGAAATTCCATCTGCACCGTGTGTTTGCGGCGCAGACCGGGATCACTCTGTTCAAATTCATTCAACTGTCCCGGTTGCGCAAGGCCTCGTACCAGCTGGCGTTTAAGGACATGAAGATTGTCGACATTGCCCTCGATGCCGGGTATGAGAGCCCTGAGTCTTTCGCCCGATCTTTTAAAAAGACCTTTGGCCGTACTCCTTCTCAATTCAGAAATCAACCGAAATGGCTGGAGTGGCAGTTGACGCAGAGTCAGCTCGTCCAGCCGGGAGAACGGGAAATGAATGTTGAAATTGTTGAGATGAAAGAAACCAAAGTCGCCGTACTCGAGCACTGTGGAGCGCCGCAGCGGGTGATGGAAAGTGTTGAGAAATTTATTCAATGGCGCAAGGAAACCGGCCTGTCACCGGTGAAAACAAGCCAGTCGTTCGGGGTGCCGTTTCGCGATCCGAACACTGCACCGCCCGAAGAGTTCCGCTTTGATATCTGCGGTTCCATTGACGCCGATGTACCCGCCAATGACTACGGTGTCAAGACCGGCACCATCCCTGGTGGACGCTGCGCCATGATCCGTCATTACGGCAGCCGCGACACCATCTCCGACAGCGTCTACTCCCTGTATCGGCAATGGTTGCCGGACAGTGGCGAGGCGTTGCGCGATTATCCGTGCTATTTCCGTTATGTGAACTTGGTGCCGGAGGTGGATGAGTGCGATTTGATCACGGAGATTTATCTGCCGATCCAGTAAGGTTTCGCCACAGGCACCATCAACTGTAATATGATGAGCTGAAAGGGCTTTTTGCCTGTTTGGTTCCAACAAAAATCGCCGGGGAACACACCTTGAAATCAGGAGTTTTTCCCGGCGATCGTATTTTATTGTCAACGCCACGATGGCTCTGAGAGATAGCGCGTGCCGTTATCCCTGCAGCAAGCCCAGTACGGTTTTCGCCGATTGGTTAGCCTGGGCCTGCATTGAGATGCCGGCCTGTTCAAGAATCCGGTTTCTGGTCATGGCCGAAACCTCCTCGGCCATATCCGCATCAGCAATGCGGGAATTGGCGGCCGTCATGTTTTCCGCAATATCGCCGAGATTTTCAATCGCCGATTCAAAGCGATTCTGAATCGCACCAAGTTCACCGCGGCTGCCGGAAACCCGAGTCAATGCTTCGTCAATGGCGGCCAGAGAAGATTGGGCGCCGGATTGACTGAGAACATTCAACTCCGTCGTGCCCAGATCCTGCTGGCTGGCACCATCAACCTGAACCGTGATCTGTTCACCGGCATCAGCACTTACCTGAAATGTCATACCGGATTCCGCCAGATCGCCATTGAGAAGGTTCTGGCCATTGAACGAAGTGGTACCGGCAATGCGGTCCAGTTCCGACTGAAGCTGGGAGAATTCGGCGTTCATTGACGCGCGGTCGCTATCGTTGTAGATGCCGTTAGCCGACTGCACGGCAAGTTCACGCATGCGCTGCAGCAGTGTTGTGCTTTCCCCCAGTGCGCCATCCGCCGTCTGGGCCAGCGAGTAGCCGTCGTTGGCGTTGCGTATGGCCTGATTGATACCGCGCACCTGGGCGTTGAAGCGGTCAGAGATCGCCAGCCCGGCAGCATCATCCTGGGCACTGTTGATACGTAAACCGCTGGAGATGCGCTCCATGGATTTATTGAGGTTCTGCTGTGATTGGACAAGATTGCGACTGCTGAGTGATGGTCCATTGATTGTGTTTGCCATAGGACACCTCCTGGAGGGTCGCCAAATCATGATGCTACGTTTTTAGTTAGTATTTAAATTTAGCATAAATGGTCTGTTTGTCAAATTTGCAGATATGGTAACTGACTGTTTTTGCGGTGAAAGTTAATGATTTCTACTGCCTTTCAGTGCCGGGTATGTCGTCTTTTTTAAAGAATCGGCAGCGAACCTTCCCTCGTTATGGTTGTGATTCATCAAACTTGCGCAACGTCTCTTGCGAAGGTTTGGCCGTCACCAGACTGACGAGAATCACCGCGACAAACGCCAGAATAAAGCCCGGCAGCAATTCAAAGATATATTCCCCCTCGATGGTCACATAATTCTTCACCACAAAAATAGTCACCGCGCCGACAAGCATACCGGCAAGGGCACCGTGGCGGGTCGTGCCGCGCCAGATCAGCGACAGCAGGATGACCGGCCCAAAGGCTGCGCCGAAGCCGCCCCAGGCATAGCCGACCATGCCGAGAATAGTTCCGCTGCTGGTGGAGGTGATGATGTCGGACAACAGGGCAAAGCCGACAATGCCGAAGCGACTGATCCATGCTTTACGGCCGGGGCTGAACTGCTTGAACAGCGGTAGGTCCTCGGTCAGCGTGGAAGACAGAACCAGCAGTTGCGAGTCGGCCGTCGACATGACTGCGGCTAACACCGCAGCCAGGACAATGCCGGAAAACACCGGATGAAACAGCGCGTTGACCAGGGCCAGGAAGATCCGTTCCTTGTTGCCGTCCGGTCCGGAAACACCGGGCAATGGCATCAGTTCATTGCAGGCAATGCCGCTCAGTCCAATTGCCACTGACAGGGTCAGGCAGACGATCATCCAGCTCATGCCGATCCGCCGGGCTTTGGTCACACTGTCCACCTTGTCAATGCCGATAAAGCGTGCCAGGATATGGGGCTGACCGAAATAACCGAACCCCCACGACATCAACGATGCTCCGGTGAGCCAGGAGGTCTGATAGTTAAACGCCTTGGGGTTGGCAACGGTAATGTCGATTCCCGAGCCGGAAACGGCAAAGAACGCCAGCAAAGCACAAAAAGTTAACGCCGCCAGCATCAGCAATCCCTGAATCAAATCGGTCCAGCATACGGCCAGATATCCGCCGAGAAAGGTGTAGGACACCACCACCAGCGTGGTGATGGTCAGAGCCGTCTGCTCGCTCGCACCAAAACTGTGAGCAAACAACAGGGTGCCCCCTTTGAGACCCGACGCGACATACAGGGTGAAAAAGATCAGAATGACCACCGCTGAAATGGATTTGATCACATGCGAAGAATCATCAAAACGGTTGGACAGGTAGGTCGGTAACGTCACGGCATTGAGTTTTTCCGTATAAGCGCGCAGTCGCGGCGCCACGATCGACCAGTTAGCATAGGCGCCGAGAATTAGCCCCAGAGAGATCCACAACCCTTCCACCAGGCCCGAAGCAAAAACAGCCCCCGGTAGTCCGAGTAACAGCCAACTGCTCATGTCCGAAGCCCCGGCACTGATCGCCGAAGTTGCCGGACCTAAAGTGCGACCACCAATGATGAAGTCCTCGTTATTCTTGGTCTTTTTCATGGACAGGTAGCCGATGGTCAACATGAGCATCAGGTACAGACTGAATTCAATAGCGGTCAGCATGGTGTCATTTCCTTTTGATCTGTCGTACGAGGACTCTTTGGGATAAATCGTTTCTTAAAAAACGATGTTTTTTCAAGGGGGAAGCCGGTAAACGGGGGCACCATAGCAAGATTCAAAAAGGGGTGCAAGGTAGAGCCTGATATCCATCGCGTATACAACGACATGTTGAAAAAGGCGGCAAATCGGCGCATTCCGCCAAGTTCAGCCTCGTTTGATTGGCCTGTTCGATTGTTTGGTGCTCTTTAAAGGGGCGGGAGTGGGTTTAGAGTAGGAACCACAGTAAATTGCCGCGAGGATCAAGAGGACGCCGACTGTCTCCAGTAGTACAACCGGTTTGTCGAAGAGAAGAACCTCCCAAATAAAGGCGAGGGTGGGCTGCAGCAGCAGAACCAATCCAGCGGTGGTCACCGGAACGGCCCGCATTGACGATGAAATCAAGGTCCAGCCAAGCGTGGTGCTCAAGATACCGACTCCCAGAAGCGTACCGAGAGTTGCAAGGTCGGGAATCACAAACGATGCGCCATTGATAGGTGCCGTTAAAGCCAGAAGAGCGGTACTGCTCAACGATACCACAAACATTGAGGGTTTTGCTCCCAGGACGGAAGATTTCATCGTTCGATGCAGAAAGAGGATATAGCCTGAATAGAATAAGGCCGAAAGTAACCCAAGCGTAATTCCAAGCGCTTGATACCCTGCGAGGGCTCCAAAGTCTGCTCCGGTAATCAGATAGAGGCCACAAAAGGCCACCGGCACCGAGAAAATAAAAAGTCTGGTGACGCGTTGCCTGAAAAGCAGGAAAGAGAATGCTGCCGTGAAGAATACCTGCAGGTTGGTCAGCAATGTCGCGACACCGGGGCCTATCAGGTGGATACTTCGATGCCAACACATGAAATCAAGGGCGAGGAAGAAGCCGCCTCCCGCAAGAAATAAAATTTGTTTCTTGCTGCAAATGATGTTTTCTCGGCCCAAGCTCAACAAAAAACCGATCGACAGCCCGGCAAAAAGCATCCGGTAAAAAGCCGAACTGTCGGGAGGCATGTTCGATGCTTTGATAAAGATCGGCGCCAAACTGATACAGATTGTTCCGATGAAAAGGCGGACAATCGGTTTTTGAAAAACAACGATAAGAGAACGTTTCATCATTACTGTCGGATACAAGGAAGGGAGATCCCACCGCACAAGAATTTAGTGGATTTTAGCTTGATTGTGCTGTGAACATAGCGCTGAGATCAAGATTTGTCGAGATGAACCAGCAGCACCGGCATGGTTGCATGCAGCATCACCCGTTTGGCAACGCTGCCGAGCAGGGCGTATTCGAGCTTTTCACGACCGTGAGCACCGAGGATCAGAAGATCGGCTCCATAGCGATCGGCTTCTTCAAGGATGGTTGCAGCGGGTGGTCCGTGATGGACTTCAATGGCCTGGATGCGGGCCAGATCGTCCGGGTGTTCGGCCAGTTCCTGCGCGGCAAGGTGCTGTATTTGTTGGCGGATGGTGTCGATCACGTCGTCGGTGTGGGCCAGTTCGTACTCGGCCAGTTGGTCTGTACCCATCACCAGGGCGACCTCGTTGATCACCGACGGGTTGATGTCAGGTAGCACGTGGAGGATCTCAACCTCACTCTGATACGCGCGAGCCAGGCTGATGGCATGACGTAACACTTCGGGAGCGCCGGCACTAAGATCCGTGGCAAACAGAATTTTTTTATAGTGCGGAAGCATCATTTCACCTCCTGCGCCGCATGGGCGCGAATCCGTTGTTCATGCTGACGTGCGCGGGGTTTCTGAAGGGTGTAGATCGCGGCCAACAGCCCTACTCCAAGCATGTAACACAGATAGTGGTTGTCAATATGCAACAGATGGCCAAAAAAGTCGGGTCGGAACATGATGGAACACACCACAAACAGCAAACCGGTTTCATGAAGGCGGTTGGGGGCGATGAACCAGCCCTGAGTAGCGGCGGCAAAGGCGCAGGTGCCGACACAGGTCATGACGAAGATGTACAGGGCCAGTGGCCAGCTATTGATGCCTACCAGCAGGATGTCGGTGTTGAAAATAAACATGAACGGTAGCGCTGCCGTGCGAATGTCGTAGAGAAAACCCTGTACCCCGGTGGGAATCGGCTCACTGCGGGCAATAGCACTGGCTGCATAGGCTGCCAGTCCGACCGGAGGCGTGTCATCGGCGAGAATGCCGAAGTAAAAGCAGAACAGGTGCGCGGCAATCAGCGGCACGGCAAAGCCGTTCCAGTCGGCCAGAGTCACCAGAGCCGGAGCGGTCAGGCTGGCCATGACAATATAGTTGGCCGTGGTTGGCAGCCCCATGCCGAGGATTAAACTGGCAAAGGCGACGATGCCAAGCATCAGGTAGAGATTGCCCATGCTCAGGGTGTCGATAATATCCGTGACCAGCCCACCGAGCCCCATGGTGACAACACCGACGACAATCCCGGCGGCAGCCGTGGCCACGGCCACGCTGACCATGTTGCGTCCACCGGCCACCAGGCCGTCGATGATATCCACCATGCCCTGATAGAGGGCACGGCGACGCGAGTGGCCGTTTGGGGCGGCATGAAACAGATGTTGAAACAACATGATCACCAGCAACACCATGGTGGCGCGAAAGGCGGCCATGTCCGGTGAATGGCGCGGTATGATCAGCTCGTAGAGCAGGTAGAAAATCGGCACCAGATAGTGAAAGCCCTTGCTCAAAATGGCAAAGAATACCGGCAGCTCTGCCTTGGTCAGGCCGCGCATGCCGAGTTTGCTTGCCTCAATATGGGTGAGAAAAAACAGTGCAATATATGAGGCAAAGGCTGGAATCGCCGCCGCCTTGCACACCTCCAGGTACGGCAGGTTGACATACTCGGCAATGATAAACGCAGCCGCGCCCATCACCGGCGGCATCAGTTGGCCGTTGGTGGACACCGCTACCTCAATGGCCGCCGCTTTCTTGGCCGGATACCCCACCTTCTTCATCAGCGGGATGGTAAAAGTGCCGGTGGTGACGACATTGGCAATGGACGAGCCGGAAATCAGCCCGGTTAAACCGGAAGAGAGCACCGCGGCCTTAGCCGGTCCGCCCTTGTAGCGCCCCAGCAAACTCATGGCCAGATCGATAAAAAAGCGGCCAGCCCCGGCCTTTTCCAGCAAGGCACCAAACAGCACATAGAGAAAGACAATCTTGGCCGACACATAGATGGGCACGCCGTAAATGCCCTCAGTGGTCAGGGCAATCTGGCCGATGTAGCGGTTAACGCTGACCCCTTTGAAGGCGAGAAAGTCCGGCATGTAGGGGCCGAAAAAGGCGTACAGGGTGAACAGCATGCCGATCATGGCCAGGGCCGGACCGACTACGCGCCGCGTGGCTTCCCACAGTACGATCACCAGCAGGCTACCCACCACAATGTCGCGGCTGCTGGCCATACCAACCCGCGCCGCCAGCCCCTCATAATCCAGGGCAATATACAGAGCCAGCAGCGTTGCCGTCAGAGCAATGACCAGGTCCATCAGCGGAATCCGGTCTGTTGCCGATAGCCAGCGCAAGCCGGGAATGTCGATTTTGCGCTTGAAGGTGGGGGCGGAGATAAAGATCAGGAACAACGCAAACGCCAGGTGGATGGCCCGCACATAGGTGGAATCGAGCAACAGCCAGCTCGATAGCGAGAGTTGAAACAACGACCAGCACAGTGCCACCACCGGCACGATAAACCGTTGCCAGCCCGAGACGTGGCGCAGGCCCAGCTCCTCCTCCTGAATAAGGCGGCGCGCCTGTTCCACGCCCTCGTCAACAGGTTGCCGGTTGTGTTGGGCGGTCATCTCATCTGTGCCGGAGTTGTTCACGTCACTTGCCCTACTTCAAACCCACTTCTTTGTAGTACTTCATCGCGCCAGGATGAATCGGCGCGGACAGGCCGTCGAGCATCTGTTGTTTGGTCAGCGACGCATAGGCCGGATGCAGTTTTTTGAACTGCTCGAAGTTGTCAAACACCTCTTTGGTGATGGCATAAACGATCTCATCCGGCACATCGGCACTGGTACACAACGTCGCTTTCACACCATAGGTGTTCACATCGCCGTCATTAACCACGCCGGGATAAAGGTTCACCGGAATCGCTGCCGCCGCATAAAAGGGGAATTGCTGCACCAGCTTGCTGCTGATCTCTTCGGGCACGGCAACAAAGTTGACCTTGCGCGCACCGGCCACAGCCTCCTTCACCGAACCGTTAGGATGACCGACGGTGTAAAAGTAGGCATCAATGCGGCCATCCTGCAGCATGCTCGCAGATTCCGCCGCTTTCAGCCCCTCAATTTGCAAATCCTTGCCCGGCTCCATGTCCACGGCATTCAACAGGTCCATGGCATTGCCGCGCTGGCCGGTGCCTGGAGCGCCGATGTTCACCACATGGCCCTTGAGGTCAGCGACTGTGCGAATATTCTTGTCCGCCCCGGCCACAATGGTCACCAATTCGGGATGAATCGAAAACACCGCCCGCAGCTTGGTAAACGGTTTGCCCTGCCACTCGCCCAGACCGTTGTAGGCCTGATACTGCCGGTCAGATTGAACGATGCCGAACTCGAGATCGCCCACCGAGAGAGCATTGATATTGAACACCGACCCGCCGGTCGCCTCAAATGTGGCGCGCAGGTTGTACTCCCTGCGCTTCTTATTCACCATCTTGGCAATGGCGCCGCCGGTCGGGTAGTACACACCGGTCACACCGCCGGTACCGATGGTGACATACGTGGTGCGCGCGGCAAAACCGCTCACCGGCACCAACGTAACGGCCAGCAACAGGCAAAACAGGATCAACAGCCCTTTTTTCATCATGTGCTCCTTTATCGCGTGGACATAGAAACGTTTCTGACATATTTAAAATGCTTTTTAAAACAATAGGTTAAGAGTTTGAGGATTGTAGCATTGTTCTTCGGCCAATTGTGAGAATTTTCCCAACAAGTGAAATTCAGCCAGTGGTTACCGGATAATTGACATGGAACGGATGATGTTGGCAAGGGTGGGCTGTGCTTTTTTCTCTGTGGCGAAAACATTTGAACACGGTATATTTTAATTTAATCCATTATATTTATTGATCAAGCTGTGGGGCAGCAGCGGGTCGCGCCTTTTTTAATAAAACACAACAACATGTGTCTTTCTTTTGGGCAAAGGAATCATCATGTCTGAAAAGCCGAGTTATGAAGAATTAGAAGAGCGCGTTCTGAACCTGGAAAAGGCTGAACGTGAGCTCAAGAAGGTTGAAGTGTTGCTCAAAGATGAGATTTATTGGCGGCGTCTTTTGGTGGAAGAATCGCGCGACGGCATCGTTGTCATTGACCAAAATATAAAAGTCTTTGAAGCGAATAAGAAATTTGCCGATATGCTTGGTTATTCAATGGAAGAGATCCACCAGCTTCATGTCTGGGACTGGGATACCGAGTTTACCAAAGAAGAATTGCATCAAATGTCGCAAACGGTCCTTGAAGTCGGCCATCATTTTGAAACACGCCACCGTCGCAAAGGCGGTACCCTCATTGATATCGAACTGAGCAGTAATGGTATCGCTTACCGGGGCAAGAAGTTGATCCTCTCCGTTTGTCGAGACATTACCGCAAATAAAAAAGCCACCAAAGAGCGCGAAGAGCTTATACAGGAACTTAAAAAAGCAGCAACGGAGATTAAGATTTTAAGGGGCATATTGCCCTTGTGCTCTTTTTGTAAAAAAATCAGAGATGATAAAGGTTATTGGCAGCAAGTTGATACCTATATCGATAAACACACCGAAGCGGATATCAGTCACAGCATCTGCCCGGACTGTATGAAACAACACTATCCAGAAGAATATAAAGGGATCTGTTTAGAGCAAGATATTCCATTGCCGAACGAATAAAGATCGCTCGCGCAAGGCATGAGCCGCGATTTTCTGGTGTTCTCTCTGGTTTACCAATCGCAGACGGAATTTCATCGGGATAGTGTCCCTCCATTTCTCCTGTTTCCCTCATGACGTGGGGTTGCGCCCCCACAGACTATTTCATGATGGGCCTGACTTTCTTTGCTTGTCCAAAGAAAGTCAGCAAAGAAACGACACCCCGCGCCTTGCCCCTTCGGGGTACCCTGCGCAAGCATCATGATGTGCGGAGTGGCAAAAACTCGGCCTGTTTGCAACAGTCCTCAAACAGTTTGCCCCTCTGTTTCGCACCTCATGATACGTGCTCCGGCTGCGTTACAGGGGCCCCCCCGGAAAAGCAACAATGAGAGGTTCGGTGTCTGTTCCCCTTTGCCGTCGCTGGAGTGGAGCGGTGGTTCACCGGAAAAAAGCGAGGAACTGTCTGAGGGCGCAGCCCGAGTTTTGCGAGCGCGGTGAAACGCCGTGGAACGGAAGGAATCTGCCTCAGGCAGGCGAGGGCATGGGGTGTGTTTCTTTGCATCCTTTCTTGTCACCAGAGTGAGCGAGGTCATGGTGGATAAGAGGGTGCAAGTGCTTGAGCTGGATGAGGTTACGAAAAAATCTGAGTTGCACCCAGAGGTTCGGCGGAGATTTTTTCTAAACTTAGGCAGTTCAATGACGTGTGCGATCTGCCGCCAATGGCCTTGCTGACTCTGGTGTCATATAACAAGAAAGGGGGTCGGGTGTGGGGTCGATACCCCACGTCACGTGGGCACCAAGACATGCGTAAAGATAGGGTTCGCCAAAGCAGGACACAACAATTACGACACTTACAAAATAAGTCGAAAGGGCCCATGACTATTCATGGACCCCTTTCGCTGTCTCACGCAAAAATTGTTTGATCTCCCCCCGCGTGCGCAAATGAAAGACCTGCTTGTCTTGCGCCGCCTGAGCGACAAACGCGCGGTAGCGCGGCGTCAGGTGGCGATGGCACAACCACAGCACCCGATAACTGCTCAGCGTGCTGCGCCACATGGGGCTGCCCTCCGGCCACCCTTCTGGGGTAACCCACAACCCTTTGATCAACCGTTTCGTTACCCACCAGGCATGCACATACAATGGCAGATCCAGATAGACTAGCGTGTCGGCCACTTCAAGACGCTGCCAGAGAGTCGTCATGCAGCCAAAGCCGTCAATGATCCACTTCGGCTGTTGCAGCAGCTCGGCATGAAGGGCCAGGTACTCTTCTTGAGGGATTTCGTCACCGCCTGGGCGGAACTTGATGGTGTCCAAGGGATGCAGCGGCAGGCCGGTGGTCTCGGCCAGCCTTCTTGCCAGAGTGGATTTGCCGCCACCGGCATTACCAAATACAGCGACTCGTTTCATGTTGCCTCCTGTTTCGTGTGAAATAAAGCCCAGAAAGCAGCAACAAAAAAACCCGCCATCTGGGCGGGTTCGGCCAACGTATCAGCACATCACAACACCCACCATCCCTAAGGAATGGTGATAATAATGTTCTGGTGATGTGTGGGGTTTGTGTTCATGTCTAAAATGTGCTGGATTGTGCGGTAGATGTCAACCCGGATTTCTTGACTTTGTTTGCCCTGTAAACAATAGTGCGCATAGGGGGGGCAATGGGAATACTGTTCGCCAACCATTGCCAAATCCGCCCGAGTGAATTCAAAATGCAAGCGCATCGGTTATTCCACTGGACTGAAAATGAAACGTATTCTTTTATTGATCGTAATCCTGCTTGTCGTCGCCGGGCTCTACTTTTATCCGACAAAAGAGAGAGACGTCTACGATGTTGTCCAGGGCAAGGAGCATTATGGCACTCTTGTTCTAAGCTGTGAAATCGAGGGCCTGCCCGTCACCATCAATGAAAAACAGGTCGGGGTCACCAAAAAGGAAGCGCAGACCTTCAACCTGCCGGTGCAGGGTGTTTATGGCACAGCGGATCATGAGGTCGTCGTTCGGCAGGAGGTCGATGCCGAACATGAATACTACTTTTGCGAAAGATTTTCCTTCAACCGCTATATCGATGTGGAAGAGCATCCGCTAAAACGCATCGCGCTTTTCCTCTCTCCGGCCGAAGATCATACCTTCCCACCCGTCAATCAGGCCATTGCTCTACGCCTCAAGCCCAACGTGCTGGCGCGCAAAACCGGACTTGTTCAGGAGGTAAAGCTCAAACACAACTCTGCGTGGTATATGGCTGAGGATGGGGCCGAGGATGAAAATCGCCTGTATGTGCTCACGCGTGCCGAAAGAGATCTGAACCGGCCCAGTAAAAATGAACCGGTTGAAGGCCAGTTCGTCGAGGTGTACGACAAAGAAACGCTGGCGTTTATCGGCGAACAGCAGCTGCAACCGCTCGCTGTTTATGACAGCTTCGACACCTATAACGCTATCGCCGTTGGTGACGACACCCTCTATATCGGTAACAGGGTCGCCCAGCTCCTGCGCTTGGACAAACAAAGCCTGGAGCCCCAAAGAGCTGTTCCTGAAGAATTGGACGGTTGGATTTCAGGCCTGAGCACCTATCAGGATTACCTGATCGCCTATGGCGAAGGAGATCGGATCTCGGTTTTTAAAGACGATCAACTGCTCTATGTGGTCGATGAAAAAGAACATTATCCCGACAATATCGACCAGGTTCACGATTATGATGACTATAATCGCATTGACGCGGTCTGTGTGCATCATGGGCTGCTGTATGCCACCAACTTTCGCGGGTTTATCAATGTTTATGCCCTTGAGGACGGCCGCTTTACCAAGCAGATCAATACGATTAAATATGAAGAAGAATGGGGCTACGTGGTTGGTCGTCACATCGGAGCGGTTGGCGTTTATCAAGAGCGTTATCTTTACTTTGCCATCGATTATAACGGCCTGTTGATTCTGGATAGCGAAACCGGGGCTATTTCTCACATTTCTACGCTGTTCCCTGAAGAGATAGAATACAGCGAGCTTTTCGATGAAAAGATTGATGTCACCAAAAAAACGGACATCTACAAGATGGTTTTTTACCGCCATTTTCTCATTTTCAGCGAAGTGAACGCTCTTCATCCATTCGTCTACGCTTACGATCTGCAGAGCAAGCAAATCGTCCATACCTTCAAAGGGCATCAGGGTGACATCACGGAGCTGTTTTTACACGGAGATCATTTGACCGGGCTCAGCTGTGAGGGTCGATTGTATCGGTGGGACTTGATGGTTTTTGTAACAGAATCCGGCAGCTGAATAACCAGAAGGCAGTACAGAGATGGAACCGTTTTTCACAAATATTTCCTCTGAAAACCATTATTCATAAACGATACGTGTTTTTCACGTGTTTCCTGATTTGTCGCAAGAAGCGATTCTCGCCGTTTTGTATCCTCGGAATTGTAGCAACATGAGAGGGGTTTTCTCGTGAATAAAAACGGCTTCTATTCAAACGTAGACTTGCCCCCTTTTTGTGACCTTGCAAGGGGGGGGCTCTCTTTTCTTGGACTCTATTCTGAATGCAATAATCTTACTACCCTTATACGAGAAAGTTCTTGTTTTCCAACATCAAATGATGTTAGGAAACAAGAAACAAATATCAGGGAGCGGTTTATATGACATCTAAAACATTAATTGCAAAATCAGTTAACAATTTAGAAGCATTGGCATTCATGGGGCTTAACATCTCTTGGCTAGAAGAAATTTCTCTTAGAATCCTTACTGCTTATAACCGCGCAACACCAAATGATGCTATTGGAGCCGCTGGTACGTATGCCTATCTTGAGGCAATAAAAGCTTTGCGCGATGTTCTGATTTCTAAAGGCTGGTCTAAGCTCTATCGGGACTATTTGGAACTTACACGAAACCCAGACAATGGCGTTAACATTATCGTCTCAAGTGGCGATAAGAACACTGGAATAGATAGTGGGATTGCCCCTAAAACTAAAAATCCTAAAGGTGTTAAAACACAAAAGATAGTAGATCAAAATAGTTACCAACCCTTTCTATGGAAAGAGATGGAACCCGAGCAACCTGATGAATCTGTAAGTGAGCCAACTTGGGTACTGCTATACCATCTGGATAAGGTAAATGAAGAAATGCGAATTGAGTTGTCGTTGCCAACGTCAATAGATTTATGTGATTTAAAAGTTGACGAATGGGAAACGAGAATTCTTTTGCCCTCGATCTCTTTCAATTTAGAACTATCTAAAATTAAGCCAGACTTTGCTCCTGAAATCGAATTTGGAATAAAGAGAAAAAGCAATGAACAAAAAGGTGTTTAATCCAGCCCGTTTAAAATTCGCTAGAGAAAAACGTGGGTTCACAATTCGTAAATTGTGCGATTGTTTAAAACTAACAACAAAAAGTCTCTCAGATTATGAAAACGGTAGGAGAGATCCGAACGATAAAACTATTTCTGAAATTGCAAAAATACTGAATTTTCAAACAGGCTTTTTCTTTTTAGGCCCTCTCCATTCAATTGAACCTTCGAGTGTAAGTTTTAGATCTCTTGCCCGAATGAGAGCTTCTGTACGAAATTCTGCGCTACGAGCTGGAGAACTAGCTTTAGAAATGGATACATGGATTAATAGGCGCTTTGAGTTGCCAAAAGCCGACCTGCCTGATCTCTATAATTATTCATCAGTTGCAGCGGCTGAGGCAATTCGGAATGCTTGGGGATTGGGAGAAAAACCTATCCGTAATATGGTATCAACACTTGAAGCAAAAGGTATTCGAGTCTATTCTCTTGCCGAAGATACCCAAGATATGGATGCCTATTCATTTTGGGCTAGTGACCAACCTTTTATATTTTTAAACACAAAAAAAACAGTTGAGAGAAGTAGATTTGATGCTGCTCACGAACTTGGCCACCTGATTCTTCATAAACATGGCGAGCCCATGGGAAAAGAAATTGAAGCTCAAGCCAATAGCTTTGCTTCGGCATTACTAATGCCAGAAGGTAGTGTTAAATCTCATGCAATACACTACCCGTCTCTTAAAGACATTATTACCCTGAAATCATTCTGGTTAGTATCTGCTTCTTCTTTAGTAAGAAGGCTGAAGGATTTAAACCTTATAACCGAATGGCAATACCGAAGTCTGACGATAGATTTGTCCAGAAACGGCTATATGAAAAACGAGCCAGAACCAATATGTACTCGAGAAGAGTCTAAGCTGCTTCCAATGGTTTTTTCTGCTTTAAAAGAAGAGGGGATTTCTAAGGGAGATGTTGCTAAAGAACTTGGAATTCCAATTGAAGATATTAATGCTTTAACCTTTAAAACACAGCTTACAAGTATTCCAGGAAAAAACTCAAAACCTGCATCAATAAATAGTAAAAACGATTATTTAAAAGTAATAAAATAAACTTTTAAAAATGAAGTTAAAACCAAATTCCACGGGGAGATAGACCGCCTGTGGAATTTGGTCCTCAACACCCTCCTTATCCTCAAGGTTTTCATCGCAAAGCTACAGGAAGAATGCCTTCTTTTGATCACAGGATTAAATTTTAATCGCTTGGTCTACTAAAGGAAGGAATGATTTTTTCTTGACTAGGATAAAATCGAAGCCCCATTGTCCAGAACCTAAAGTTAATCAAAGGTAGGGTTGAACCCTATGGTCGCGGTTGCTCGGCATCGAAGTCAGAATGGGGACGAGTCAGAATGGGGACGTAGTTGATTTTTTGATATTTAGGACAAAACCACACTACTCCGCCAACTGCTGCAAATCAAAAATAATCCGCTCACCATGACGCACCTGATCGCGCAGGCGGGAGAGCTTTTTGTCGAGGGCAGTGAGTTGGCCTAAGCCCTGGCGTTCTTCGTCGCTGGTTTCGATAATGGCGGCAATGCCGCCGTTGCGGATCACCAGACGGCGGTCGCCGGACAGAGCCAGCAATGGATCATGGGTGGCCATGAGGACGATCTTTTCCTCTTTGACCAGTAGGTCGAGGGCGCGGCGGCGGTCGACACCGGCGTTTTCGATTTCGTCGATGAGCACGATGGGTGAGGCGCTCAGGCAGGCGACGTCGGCAATCATCAGGGCGCGCGACTGACCGCCGGACAGGGCGGTGACCGGTGTGTCGAGTGTGAACGGTTCCCCGGCGAGGTCAACAGCGGTGGTGAAGATCTGCTCGACCCGTTGTGCCACATCGCTGATCAGGCGGCTTTCGGCGTGCATGGTGATAAACTCGCGCACGGTGAGATCCATAACGAAGTTCATGTTCTGCGACAGTTGCGCCACCAGTTGTTGCTCGCCGGACAGACGGCGGTTTTCATCCGGCACCTGACCATCGAGCAGAATCTGCCGTTTTGACGGCGTATCCCCCTGAGCCAGACATTCAATATCGGCCAACAGACGACTTTTTCCGGAGCCGGTCGGGCCGACCACGCACACCACTTCACCACTGCGCAGGATCAGATCCTGTTGCTCTTTGCTGCCGCTTTTATCCACCCCGGCCTTAATGGTCACCTCACGCACCGTACTGGTTTCACGGCTTTGAAACGCCTCCATCTGGGTGATGAAGTCGATACACTGGCTGGTCAGTATCGCGTGGTCGAGGGCAAACTCTTCCAGATGGGCGGCGGGGATGCCGTCGAGAAACGCACCAAGGCTGATCTCGTCATCCGGGGGCGTCAGGTTGAGGGCGGCAAAGAAGTCGCGCACATAGGGACGCTCGCTGAGCAGCTGATGCAGGGATTGAGTGAGAAGCGCGGTATCGGTCATGAGAAATCCATGGTTTTGATGTTGCCGATCTGACAATCGGGCCCGATGCGGGTTTCGCCGAGGCAATAGGAGCACAGCGCGGCAGGCATGGTGAAGCGCAGGCGCATGTCGTTGAGGGTGGTGACTGCGGCAGCGCTTTGGAAATGGCGTTGCAACAGCAGCGTGCCCTGGCCGGTGAGGCCGTTGACCGGCAGCACCGCCGCCTTGGGATTCACTTGGCGCACGCGGAAGGCAAACACTTCGCGCTCGGCTTGGGAGACGATATCGCCCTTGGTCAGCACCACCACATCGGCGCTTTTCAGCATCGGGCCGATCTTGCGTGGCGTGTGCACGCCGCTGAGATGGTCGATAACGCACACGGCCATCACATCCTTGATGTGCGGCGAACAGCGGTTGCACAGCCCGGCACTTTCACTGATCAGCAGATCAAACTCTTCGCGTTGCCCCCATTGCACCGCCTGTTCGATATTGGCGATAAAGAAGTGATCCGGGCATAAGCCCCCGGCCAGGCCGGTTTTGACCTCAATGCCCGCCTGTTCATAGCGCAGGTAGTCATCGCTGGTCAGGCAGTCAAACTTGACCACACCGACCTTGAGCCCGGCGGCGATCAGCGGTTCAATAGCGCGCAGAATAATGGAGGTTTTGCCGCACGATGGCGGCCCGGCTACGGTAATCAGCTTCATGGCATCGCCTTGGTTAAAGGAGTTTGGGCAAAAGGCTTTCCTGAGCTTTTTGCCAACACGCTTTTGGAAGTGACATTTTTCAAAAGCTCACAAAATCGCCGATTTGTAAACGAAATCGACTGTTTTGGTCGCCCATCCATGGGCTCCACGAGCCTTTTTGCAAAAGGCTCTACTTGTTAATGGACTTCACATAGGGCAAAAACAGATCGTCGATTTCGGCATTGACTTCCAGTAAGTCACGTTCACGCAGCAAGTCCCAGCTGATCCACATCAAGGGTTTATCCTGCACCTCACTGGTGACTTCGGCATGGGGCACCGGGAAGCGGGCACCGGCCAGAGACTGGGCGAGATCAATGCCGGTGAGCAGATCAAGCACCGGTTTGAGTTCATCGATGCGGGATGCCTTGACCTGCAGGGTGACCGGGCTGGCCAGAGCGCCGTCTTCGGGCCAGATGATCTGGATGCGTTGCTGCTGCTTGGCGCGGTAGGCAAAAAACTCCGGCATGACATACAGCGCGCCGGGGGCATTGAGGTCAATCTGTTTGACCATTTGCGCCGGATGCATCCCTTGCAACACGTTGTCGGCCAGTTGGCGCAATCCTTCTGCACCGTGATCGCGGTACATGGGCAGCAATACGGCGTGGCAGAAGAAGTCACTGCTGCCGCGCAAGGTAATGCTGTCTTTCCACATCGGGTCGATCAGGTCGGCCCAGCAGGTTGGAAGCGGGCGGCCGTTCAATTGTTCGGTGTTGGCGACGATTACCAGCGGATTGATGCCGAGCACGGTGTAGTTGCCTTCGGGGTCGATCACCCCGGCGTCGGTAAACGTCTTACTGGTGTTGATGGTGTTGTACCCGGTGACATCGCCGGTCGCGACAAAACGGTTATAAAAGCTGTGGCCGTAAAAGGCGTTGAAGTCGGCGGAGATGATGATATCCGGCAGTTCTTCGACCTTTTCCAGAGTGTTGATGTAAGGATAGTACGACAACTCCTGATTAACGTTGCCTTCCACCGCATAGCGCACCGACAGGTTGTGCTCTTTTTCAATACGGCCAATGGCTTCGCTGATCGCTTTACTGAACGGCACTTTGAGGCCGCACGGCATCAAGGCCAGCAGGGTCAGCTCCCCTTGGTGATCCACAGATTCCAAGCCCGGTGCTTCGGCCAGCTCTTCGAGGTCAATCACCTCCTGCAGCAAGCGCAGAAAGCTGGTGAGGTCGATCAGGCGGCTGCGCAGTGCCGTAGCCAAAGTGAGAAACGGAGCCAGCACCCGCATGCCGTCTTCGCTGACCAGAGCGGACAGGCCGTGGGCAGTGAACACGCTGCGTGTTTGCGGATAGTGTTCAATAATTTCAGAAATTTTCAGGTCGCCATGCAGTGCTGGTTTCATGTGTATTCTCCGTTTATGAAGCTTCAAAGCATAAATGGTTGAGGGACATCAGCCGGGCGGCACCGGCAATACTGGTGCCGTAAAAGAAGATCGGTGTCTGGAACTTTTCCGACAGGGCCAGCAGATTGGGAAGGCTACCGTTGACCACGGTGGAGCCGGTGGACAGCACCACATCGCTACGGCTGAACACCATTTCGGTGTTCTCTTCGTCACCCCACAAAATCGGCACATCGTGTTTGCTGGCGCCGCGTAGGCTGGTATCGCGATCGACGCACAGCACGTTTTGCGGGCCATAGTTTTTGGACAGCACTGCCAGAATCGCCGGTTGTAAGCCGACCAAACCGACGGTGTGCGGATCAGCCGGACGGATCGCTTCAATGATCTGATCGGCGCAGGTTTCCGGTTCATCGTTGCGGCAGTGGACGGTCTTCAGGTCGCCGTCGAGGTAGCGCACCACGGCATTGAGGGTGGCAATAAACAGGGCGCGTTGCGATGTTTCGTATAATTTACTGTTGGCGATTTCGGCCAGGGTGGTGGTCAGTTCGCTGGGCGCATCGGTATAGGCCTGGCCGCTGACATCCATAAAGCGGGCTTCCATCAGGAACTCTTTGCCCTTGAGCAGTGGATAGTCGTCGCGCGATGGGTTGCCGATAGCCTCTTCGTTGGACAAGATGCGGGCTTTGATCTCCACGGTTTTGTCGGCGAGATCGTTACGTTCAATCAATTGACTGAAGCGGTGTTGCAGTTCATTGTAAAACATTGCAGTTCTCCATAGGTTAGTCCGGTTTGCGGCGTGACCGTACGCGGCGCAGCGCCCGCTCGTTTAAGAGCAATACCAGATAGGACAGAGCAATCGACACCAGGCACAGGTTCAACGCCTGTGATTCCCCTCCCGGTGTGTTGGTGTAATCATAAATCGCCAATGGAATGGTTTGGGTGCGACCGGGAATATTCCCAGCCAGAATAACTGTGGCACCAAATTCGCCTAGGCTGCGGGCAAAAGTCAATGACGCTCCGGACAGCATGGCTGGTAACGACAACGGCAGCACGATGGTGCATAACATATCAAGTTTTCCGGCACCCAATGTGCGCGAGGCATGGAGTAGATGTGGATCGATCTGTTCCATGCCGAGGCGGATGGAGCGCACCATCAGCGGCAGGCCGATGAGTCCCGAGGCGATTACTGCCGCTTTCCAGGTGAAAATGATCTGGATGTCCACCTGTTGCAGTAGTTCACCCAGCCAGCCGTTGCGGCCCAGCGACAACAACAGCAGATAACCGACAACGACCGGCGGTAACACCAGTGGCAGGTTGACCAGGCCGTCGATAAAGCCTTTACCGGGAATCCGGCTGAAAACAAGGACCCAGGCCAGGGCAAAGCCGATTGGCAGCGTCAGGAGTGTGGCAACCGTGGCAACGCGTGCTGACATGGCAATGGCAAATAGGTCTTGTGGTGAAAATTCAAACATCCATAACTCCAAAATCAGGCCAGTGGTCGGAATACCGAGGCCTTGATACCGACAAAGATCGTGCCGCCCACCTTCAGCCCCAGTTCATCGGCAGCTTCGTGCATGACCTGTGAAATCAGAGCATTGGGTTCTTCGCCAAGGGTGATGGCCACCGAATGCTCAAACGGGCGGATTTCAGTGATCGGCATTTCAAACATATTGCGTGCCGAAACGGCACCGGGGTTGTCTTTGAACAACAGAATCTCTTTGCTCGATAGTTCAAACAGTCCTTCATGGCGGCCGGTGCGTGCCGTTACCAGCAACTCTTTATCACCCCAGCGATAGGCGAGCAGGGTGCCGCGCTCTTGTGGCTCGGTCAGTTTAAGATGGTTGACATAGCCGCGAACATCTTTGGTGATCCTCTCCAGAGCTATCTGTTCAGCGGTGGTGACAGATTCCACTTTGCCCTGATCAAGGACAATCACCTCTTTGGTGAGCAGACGCATTTCACTCAGAGAGTGGGAGATGTACACGTAAGGAATCTCAAAACGGCTCAGGGTTTTTCTCAAATAGGGAATGATTTGCCCTTTAAGGCTGTGGTCGAGAGCACTGAGCGGCTCATCGAGAATCAGCAGACGCGGGCTGGCCAATAGAGCGCGCCCCAAGGCAACGCGCTGGCGTTCGCCGCCGGACAGGCTGGTGACCTGGCGGTCGAGCAGTTTGCAAATATCCAGAGCCTCAATCACTTCATCAGGCTGCAGTTTGTGCTGGCCGGATTTCAGCCGATTGTAACCATAGAGCAGATTGCCTTTGACGCTGTAATGGGGGAACAGATGGGCGTGCTGAAATACCACGGCAATATGACGTTTTTTGGGCGACTGGTTGACGCGTGAGCCGCTGTGGTAAAGGTTTTCGCCATCGAGCTGAATATGCCCGTTGTCGGCAGTGAGCAGCCCGGCGAGCAGGTTGATCAGAGTCGATTTGCCGTGTCCGGACGGTCCGAACAGACCAATCCGTTTGCCTTCGACACGGAAGGTGGCATCGAGTTGGAAATCGCCGAGATGTTTTTTCAGGTCAACGTCGAGAATCATAAGAGTGTCGTCTGTTCCATACATTTATCTGAACCCGTTGATGGTGGCGGATTCAGGCTTTTAGTGAAAAAGCCCCGTAGGGCGACTCAACCTGTGGAGGCAGGAGGGCACGAGTTACGCTACGGGGCATCTTTGCTCAAGGGCCGATGGCACATCGTTGCGCAACGTCGGCTCTATTATAACGACAGCATGGAGTGTGCCAACTAAAAACGACATAATTTGGGCATTCAATGGCAGGATCGTGTCTAAGAAGTGGGCGGGAGAGGGGGTAGCTGACTGTTTTTTGAACAGCGGAGTGTATTGCTTATGGCAGACTTCATCAGTTCACCTTACTTGGTACGCACGTGACGTGGGCTTCCGCGCCCACACGTCAGCGGCGTTATCGGTTGTCGCCATAGAATAACTATGGTTCCTTCCTCTGCCTTGCTGACGCAAAAAATTCCAAGCAACACCATTCGTTCATCCGATCAATAACAACCCCAATGTGCCCTACGGGTTCCCTCACTGCTGAACGAGAGAGCTGAGGTGCAAAATAACAGACAACCGAAGGGCGGGCACCGTCCCGCCTGTTAGATCGGTGCCACATCAGAGATAAAGAAAGCCACAGAACCGTTATCAACGTTTTACGCCAAGGATGATGGTTGCAAGATTGGCCGAGCTAAAGGGAGGCAAGCCGAATCTGAAACGCAAAACGGAAACAGACTCAGTGTCGGTGGGGCCAGGTTTAGGAGAAGTTAAGCTGGTTTTTGCATCTTTTTGAGCGGCCAGTCGCCGGATGTCGCCTGCCGGGGCGAAACCCGGCGACCCTGACTTTGACTTAAGTCCATCAGCACAGAGCATCCGTTCACGTTATTTGGTACGCACATGACGTGGGCTTCCGCGCCCACACGTCGGGTTCCTTTTGCGTCGTCAAAAGGAACCGAAAAACGACTTCCGTCATTGCACCCTATCGGGTTCCCTCTCTTCGTTCACTTACACCGCGATGTCGGCAAAACTCGCTGACGCTCAGACAGGTTGCCGACGATCATCGCGGTGACATTCACTGCGTTCGGTGCTGCTGAACGGAAGGGCTTGGGAGCTAAATAGCACACTTCTGTAGGGTGGCCACCGGCCACCCGTTTAACTCGTGCCACGGAAGAGATAGGGAAAGACACAGGATAGTTATCAACGTTTTACGCCAAAGATGATGGTTGCAAGATTGGCCGAGCTAAAGGGAGGCAAGCCGAATCTGAAACGCAAAACGGAAACAGACTCAGTGTCGGTGGGGCCAGGTTTAGGAGAAGTTAAGCTGGTTTTTGCATCTTTTTGAGCGGCCAGTCGCCGGATGTCGCCAGCCGGGGCGAAACCCGGCGACCTTGACCCTGACCTTGATCTTGAATTTAAACAAAAGAACATTGCACTGAACGGGAGGGCTGTGTCGATTAGACCTCAGCAATGAGTATAAAAAAGCCGGGCCGCAAGGGGGACGGCCCGGCATGGTGTCAGACATGATGAAAGGGGTCATGCCTGTGGAGGTTTGCTAGAGAATGAATGGGTGGATCAGTGGAACGTAATATCAATGCGCCGTGGCTTGACCGCTTCGCGTTTGGCCAAGGTCAAGGTCAGCACGCCATCTTTAAATGAGGCATCGGCTTTCTCGGCATCAAAATCGTCACTGATCTGGAATTGCCGCCAGTAACTGGTGGGGGCAAACTCCTTGAGTAGGTATTTCTTGTCACTCTTTTCAGGCATCGTTGCCTTAAGGGTCAGGACACCCTGCTCCATATTGATATCCAGGCCCTCGTTATCGGCTCCCGGCATGTCGGCGACGAGGGTTAAGGCATCGTCGGTTTCAAAGATATCCACGGCCGGACGCAGGTAACGTTGCGGACTGCGGGTGTCATTGCCGGATTGCAGGGCACGGTCTTCGCTGGGAGTCAGTTGTTGATCTTTCATCGTTGTATCCTCCTTAAAGTCGTTGTGTGTGTTGTGAATGATTGACGGCTTAGTGTGCCTGCACCGAAATCTTGCGTGCTTTCATGTGTTCTGCCTTGGGCAGCGTAATCGACAGGATGCCGTTGCTGTAATTGGCTTCCACTTTGCCGGTATCAATGCTGGCTGGCAGTTCGATGGTGCGCATGAAACGTCCGGCGCCCCGCTCACGACGATGCCAAGTGCGTTGCTCTGCGTTGTCCTGCTTGCGCTCACCCGACAGAGTCAGGGTGTTCTGCATGACATTGAGTTCCAGATCATCCGGGGTGATCCCCGGTACCAGTGCTTCAACATAGATCGCGTCGTCATCGCTGGTGACATTGAGGCGAGGATAGTCGCCGGTGCCAATGCCGGGCAGGAAAGCCGAAGTCTTCAGAGCGTCAAAACCAAAGTTACGGAAAGCATCATCCACTTCGCGACGAAGCAGGTCCATTTCGTTGAAAAGATCAAAGCGTGCCATGAGAGTCCTCCTTGTGAATAGTGAGTTAACACGTGATGTTTTGTTTGCTCTCTGGTGTTATCACGCTTTGTGCCAAAAAAATATTTATCTGATAAATATAAATAAAATCAGTCTGTTATGCATTTTAAGCTGATATGGAGAATTGTGCAGAAAGTGTCGTGCGACGTTGTGTCGCAACGTTGCGTGCGACAGGTGTTGCGGGAAAGTGGCACTACTTATCAGGATGTGCCGTTCTGGCGAGATTCATCCGTTCACGTCGTGATATCGGCAAAAACTCGCTGACGCTCAAACCGTTTGCCGAAAACCATCACGACGCCGCTACTTGCGTTCGGCGCTGCAGTACGGGAGGGCATGGGTGCTAAATTGCCCACGACTGAAGGGCGGGCAGCGTCCCGCCCGTTTGGTTGGTGCCACGGAAGAGATAGGGAAAGACACAGGACAGTTATCAACGTTTTACGCCAAAGATGATGGTTGCAAGATTTGCCGATCTAAAGGGCGGCAAGCCGAATCAGTAAAGCAAAACGGAAACAGACTCAGTGTGGGGGAGTCCAGGTTCAGGAGAAGTTCAGCCGGTTTTTGCATCCTTTTGAGCGGCAAGTCAAAAGGATGTCGCCAGCCGGGGCGAAACCCGGCGGCCTTGACTTTGCCTTCGACCTTGACTTTGACCTTCAAAAAAAATGAAGAGCTACCCACATCCCAAACCTGTGCCTCTGCACAGTCACAATTCGCGGATTGGGCAACAAACATTTACGCGTCTCATCGTGGTGAGCAGGGATCTGCTTTGTTAGAGTAAAAACCAAGTCAAGACTTGTTGTGGCAGGCAGGACTTGATCTCTCCTTTCTTCCTAGTTGATACATCAGACAGGACCGATCCGGATGCCTCCCCGGATCGGTCCTGTTGCGTTTGGGCTTGTCGCAACGTCGCATGCGACACCATCAACACAGCAATGGGTGATGCACATGGCTAAGTTGTTGAAAATAGGATCGTCGCTTGCTGGCATGATCCATGAAATTAAAATGCCGTGACGGGGAGTGCACCTGCTCTGTCGCACAATCAGTCCTGGGTGATGAAATGAGGGGCGTATGGATCGCAACCACTGGTTTCAACAATTCTTTCGCAATCAATTTCAGACACTGGCCCTGCTGGTGTTTGTCGTCGGCTATCTGGCCCTGCTCGGCTGGCTGGTGTGGGGTAGCAGTGGCCTGTGGCTGGTCGCCCTCGCCTTTATCGTGCTGGCGGGTAGTTCGGTCTCTCCGCAACAGGTGATGCGCTGGCATCGTGCCCAGCCGTTATCGCCTCATCAGGCACCGCAACTCTATCATCTGTTACAGCAACTGGCCGCGCGCGCCCGCTTGCCGCGGGTTCCGGACCTCTATTATCTCCCCGACCGACAGGCCAATGCTTTTGCCGTTGGCAGCCCGGAACGCTCAGCTGTGGCGGTGAGTGACGGGCTGATCCGGTTGCTTAATCACGATGAATGGACCGGTGTACTGGCCCATGAACTCAGCCATATTCAACAGCGTGATCTACAGGTGCTGCGGCTGTCTGATCTGGCCAACCGCTTTACCCAAATGCTGTCGGCCATGACCATGCTGATGATCATGGTCAGCCTGCCTTTATTGCTGTTTTCAAATGTTTCACTTAACCTGGGCGTGGTGTTGCTTGTGATGGGGGCACCAATGTTGAGCAGCCTCGCTCATCTGGCGATTTCCAGGGTGCGCGAGTATGCCGCTGATCTCAATGCCGCCCGTCTCACCGGCGACCCTCAAGGCTTGGCCTCTGCCCTGGTCAAACTCGAAGGAGCCCAACAACGCTGGTGGAATGTGTTTCGCCTGCCGCGCCCGGCAGAACTGGGGCTGCTGCGTACTCACCCACCGCTGCAACAACGCATCGACCGCCTTATGGCCTTGCTGCCGGAAGGAGCACGTCGCTACCGCACCCGGCCGATGAATCCGCCCCACGTATTTCAATCGCAGCGGCCCTGGTGGTTGTCGTAAGATGGCTTTTTAACCACTTAGATTCAAGATCGAGACAAGGTCAAGGTCGCCGGGTTTCGTCCCGGCAGCCGACATACTTTTGACTGGCCGCTCAAAAGTATGCAAAAACCGGCTGAACTTCTCCTGAACCTGGACCCACTGACACTGAGTCTGTTTCCGTTTTACTTCACGGATTCGGCTTGCCTCCCTTTAGCTCGGCAAATCGTGTAACTCATCATTCTTGGAGTAAAGCTTTGATAACGATTTTGCATCTTTCTCTACCTCTTCCGTGGCACCGATCAAACGGGCGGGACGGTGCCCGCCCTACAGTCGCCCGTTATTTTGCACTTCATCCCTTCCGTTCAGCAGCACCGAACGTAGTGAATGTCACCGCGATGATCGTCGGCAACCTGTTTGAGCGTCAGCGAGTTTTGCCGACATCGCGGTGTAAGTGAACGAAGAGAGGGAACCCGATAGGGTGCAATGACGGAAGTCGATTTTGCGCCACTTTTGTCGACGCAAAATGTGGCCCGACGTGTGGGCGCGGAAGCCCACGTCACGTGCGTACCAAGCCGCGTGACCGGATAATATGGGCTAGCGCAATTCGCGCCGTGTTTCGACCCACTGAACTTTAAAGTTAAAACCGGCGATGCTCTTCGTGCTACCCTTGGCTATTGATATGTCTGATTGTCGTTTTGGTTCAAATTTACAGGAAAAAGGATCAAACAATGCCCTATTTCATCGGCATCGATTGCGCCACCCGCCCACAAAAAACCGGCGTCGCTCTCGGTGTTTTACACGATGATCGCGTCATCATAGAGCGCTGCACGACTGGCGACCGCCGGCGCGGTGCTCTCGAATTGATCCTCGACTGGGTCAGTAAAGACGATGACGTGATCTTGGGTTTGGATGCTCCGCTCGGCTGGCCCGAGGCCATGGGGCAACAACTGGCCCACCATCAGGCGGGTATGGGCCTGACCGCCGAACCCCACGCCATGTTTCGTCGTTATACCGATACCGCCATTAAACAGCGCCTTGGCAAACAGCCGCTTGATGTCGGCTCCAATCTCATTGCCCGCACCGCCCATATGGCGTTAACCCTGTTGCAACAACTGCGCGATGCTACCGGCTTGCCGATCCCCCTGGCCTGGGACCCTGACGAAGACGCCCGCTGGCGCGCCATTGAAGTGTACCCGGCTGCGACCCGCCTGGTCCATGGTGTCAGGGATAGAGGCGGCCATCTGAGCGGGCTGGAAGCTGTGCTCGACTGGTCGCGGGTGACCGATGTTGTCACGGCCTCGGACGATGCCGCAGATGCCGTCGTGTGTGTGCTGGCTGCGGCTGATTTTTATCGGGGCCGAACGTGTCCACCGGACAATGAGGCTGTGGCGCGCCGTGAAGGTTGGATCTGGGCGGGATCACTTCCTGACCAGGATTGACTCCGGTTGCGGCAGCTTTGGTTGCTGACGGATGATTTTTTGCTGTAAAAGGAAGTCGCCGGTATCGGCGAGACTGGTAAGAATCTCTTGGTCCAGTTTGAGGTGGTAGGCATGGCGGGCCATCGCTTGTTTGATGACATCGGGCGGCAGATTGAGCGTGGTGGCGACAATTTTTTCAGCCTGCTGCGGATAGCGATGCAGGAATGTCAACGCACGTTGCAGACCGCGACGGAATGCGGCCAGCTGTTGAGGATGGTCGTTGATATAGCGCGATTGGCCGACAATGAGAATCGGGTAGTGATTGCCGAGGCCGCCGAGGGTGGTCAGTTGATGGGCATCGCGCATCTCGGCCATGGATGGTGTCGGCTCACTGGCGGCAAAGGCATCGATGGACCCGGCCTGGAGCGCTTCAATCAATGTGGCCGGGCGCAGATTGATCAACCGCACATCCTGTTCTGTCAAGCCGTTGCGGCTCAGTAGTTTCAACAAGCCTCCATACGTGGAGGTGCCTTTTTTTACTCCGATGCGCTTGCCGCGCAGATCGTCGACACTTTTCAGGGCTGGATTCATGACCATGACTCGGTGACGCTGTTCGCCGCTGGCATGGCTGAAGAGCAGTTGTACCGGCAGGTTGCGCGACAGGGCGATGAGTGCTGTGGTGTCACCCATGGTGGCGATGTCTGCCGCTCCGGAGGTGAGTGCTTCGGCACAGGCCGGGCCGCTGCTGAACATCTGGGTGGTGACGTCAAGCCCTTCAGCGGCAAAAAAGCGTTGGTCGACGGCAATGATCGGCAGCACACTGCCGATGCGGTTCTGAAAGGCAAAGCGTAACGGTTCTGCCGCATAACTCAGCATGGGCCACGCGCAAAGGATCAGAAATAAAATCAGTTTTTTCTTCATGACGGGTCCTTCGAAGGTTTCAGACAACACGGCAACTGGTTGAGATGCTGGCGCAGGGTGCGGGCCAGATTTTGTACTTCAGTGCTGGAGCGATAGCGTGGTCGCGGCAGGGTGACCGGCAGATCCGCACACAGGTGGTTGGGGGCGGGGCCAAAGATCAACACTCGATCCGCCAGATAGGCGGCCTCCTCAACGCTGTGGGTGATGTAGAGCACGGTTCGTGGTCGTTTTTGCCACAGATCAAGCAAGGTGTCCTGCAGGTGTTCACGACTGTTGGCGTCGAGTGCGCTGAACGGTTCATCAAGCAGTAACGCTTTAGGGTTGAGGGCGAGAATGCGCGCCAGGGCTGCGCGCTGGCGCATGCCGCCGGACAGGGTGACGGGCCAGGCATCGATGTGTTCCCCCAGTCCGACCTGGGTCAGGATGGTGATGGCTTGAAGGCGGGCCTGATGGCGATCAACCCCTTGGCGGCGTAAACCGAACATGACATTGCCGAGCACGGTGCGCCAGGGGAACAGGGTGGCATCCTGAAACACCACGCCGCGCTGCGGTGACGGGCCGTTGATCTCGCGGCCGTCAAAGCGAACCTGGCCCTGATCTGGGGTGAGAAATCCGGCGGCCAAATTGAGCAGCGTGGTTTTGCCGCAGCCACTTGGGCCAAGCACGCAGACAAATTCGCCCCCAGTCAGCGATAGCGTCAGGTTGTCAATAATCGGTGGGTACTTGGTCCCGGCATTACGGGAGGTCGGATAGCCCAGGCTGACGTGATCAAATTCAAACATCGTTGCTCCTGCGTTGTACCATCCACCGTTCCAGAGTGCGTTTTTCCAGGGGGCGGATCAGACCGTATTCGAGAATCAGGCCGATCAGGCAGATTATCACCACGCAGGCCAGCGCGGACGGATAGTCGAGGCTCCAGCGCGCTTCAATGATGGAAAAGCCCAGACCGCTGCCCGTACCGACCACCATTTCCGCAGCCACCAACACCCGCCAACTGTTCCCGAGACCGATACGCAGACCACTGATCAGCGCCGGCAGGGCGGACGGCAACAGCACTTGAAAAAACAGCGTGGTGGGGGTTGCGCCGAGCATCTGGGCCGCCCGAATGTAGTGAATGTTGACCCCTTTAATGCCGTTGATGGTGGCCAGGGCAATGGGGGCAAATGCGGTCATGGCAATCATGAAGCGGGTGGCCCCTTCGCCAATGCCGAAGATCAGGATCGCCACCGGAATCCATGCTAAGCCGGGAATCAGCAGCAACAACTGTGGAATGGGCGCGGTTAACGTATGCAACCCGTTCCAGCGACTGCTGAGCAGGCCGTAGCTGATGCCGCACAGGGTTGCCAGGGCAAAGGCATCGAGCCAGCGTGTCAGGCTGACGGCCATATGATGGTAGAGGCTGTACCCGGCCAGAGGTTGATTGGCAAACAGTTCCATCAGGCGTTGCAGGGTGACCAGCGGCGTTGGGAAAGGCACGCCGCGCAAGTTGGTGACACCCCATGCCGTGATCTGCCAGAGAGCGACAATCAGCAGGGTTGGTCCGATCATGCGCCACAGGCGCTGTTTCCAGGTGGGACTCATCATCTAAAACCGATAATTGTATTGAATTTGGGCAAACAGCCAGTCGGCAGCTACATTGTCAGCAACGTTCTTGGTGAATTCCCCTGGCCAGAAACGACTGTAGCCAACGCGTACAGTGATTTTCTCCCTATCGATCTGGCGTAACGCTGGAAGACGCCACTGGACAAACAGGTCAATCTCGTCACCGACATGACGGCCACTGTGGCCGGTTTTGTCGCGGTAGGCACTGCTGTTAAGCGACCAGCCATCCTGTTTGGCGGCCAGCCAGAATCGGTGCAGCTCCATGGTCAGCTTCAGACGTTTGCGTGGTGTGGCGCTCACCGTGGCCTGGGCATCGTGAAGGTTGCTCCACGAAAACAGGTTGATGCGACCGTACATGCTGTCGCGTGAGCCGAACACGCCGAGAAATGTCTGGCGGGTGCCGTCATCGGGATCGCGATCACCGGAGGCGTAGCTGTAGTCAACATTGATGGTCGGCTGCCACGGCCAGGCCGTAAAGCAGTGACCGAGTTGAATATGACCACCCCAAGTTCGCAGGTCATCGTTGCCGTAACGACCCCATTGGCCGACCAGGGTGGCATCCAGAGTTAAGGGACCGAGTTGCCCGGTCACGCGGCTTCCGAGACTGTGACACGTCAGATCATCTGTGCCGCTTTCACCGCTGAAGTTGCCATGATCATCGTATTTGATGATGTAAAACGGTTCGATGGCCCACTGGTGCGATAGTTGAACGTGGCTGTAGAAGCCGCCGCCGTAGTTTTCGTGGCGGTGATGCAGGGAAAACTGCTCGGGTTCGTGGATGATGTGCGCTCCCCACAACAGATCGACAAAGTGTTCCCCCTTGTGCCACGACAGCTTGACGGCATCCCAATGGTAACTGCCGCTGTTGCCCCAGTTGCCGGGACCGAAAATACGGTTGTTGCCGTAGGAGATGGATTGACGACCGATGCGCAGTTTAAGATTGTGTTGTCTGAACGGTGTGAGTTCGAGATACGTCTGATACAGCTCCCACTGATCTTCATAGGCGTTTTTCTCGTGATCGACCCGTTTATTGTAGAAGTAGGATTCGCTGTTCAGATCACTGTCGAACACGCGTGAATCCTGCATGCCGACGGCAAGGGTCAGCCAGTCGCTGGCCTGCCAACGGCCGCCGATGCGCAGTCGTTGCAGCCAGAAACCATCGCAGCTTTCCCCTTTGACCGGCTGTTCACCGTAACTCTTGAGGTTAAAATGGTGCTGATATTCGTAGCGGTAACGCAGATCGATATAGCCGGAAAAGGGGGATGCCGCCAAGGCTTCTGAGGCGCTGAGCAGTGGGGAGAGTGCCATCAGCAGAAAAGCAGCACACAGAACATAGGGCCAGCGGGTCATGGTGGTTTTAAAACCTCAGTTGGATGCGTATACGGAACATTTCGCTCTTCGCTGGCGGGTATAGCATAGCCGGTTCTGCTCTGGCCAATATGTATCACTGATGATTTTTAAATGTATTATCGGTTTTATTGAGGTCGGGAGTGGGAGGCGCTGTGTCATAAACCAAAACGGCCACCCGAAAGTGGCCGTTTTGAATCACGTTTGACCTAAGAGCTGGTGTTAAAAGTTGGCCACCAGTGACGCGGCGAGGATGGTGTCGGTGTGCTCGGTACCGTCGGCCGGCTCGTTGTCGTATTTGATAACATAGCTGGTTTTGAACGACAGCACACTGTTCAGCGCAGTGGTCAGTGCGGTTTCCGTGTTGAGACGGTAGTTGCTCATCTGCTCGAGGTCGAGGAACAGTTCGGCATTTTGGGTGAACGTGCTGGTGTCGTTGATCTGGTAGTCGTACTGGCCAAACAAGCGGCCACCGACGTACTCATCGTCGGAATCATCAGTGAGTTTTTCAATGGTGTAGGTCAGACCCGCTTCACCCACCAGGTGATGTTTGGGGCCGGTGAGAAATTTGTAGCCGCTACCGGCACCGAGAACCGTGCGCGAGTCGATATCGGCAAAACGGTCTTTGAGCCAGCTGGCCTGAGCATAGTAGTAGAGCAGATCCGTGCAGGCATAATCGCTGCGCAGCTCAGTGAAATACGATTCGGCGTTGCGTTCACCATCGCTTTTACCATTGAGGATTTCCACTTTCCACAGGCCGGTAACCCGGTCGGTGAACTGGTAGGTCAATTTGTTTTTGGCAGACAGGGTGGTGACGTCAGTGTTGCCGCTGGTGTCGACATAGGCCAGTTCGGCCTGGTCTTTCCAGGTTCCCGGAGCGTCAGCGCCCCAGGCTGTTGAGGCCAGAATCAACACAATTGTCACGACGGCAAAACGGCGCAGGTGGTTCATTGTTCCCTCCTTGACGGGGTGGTTAAGATCAATGTCATTAAACATGTGCGCCTCTGTCTATCCTGTTTTTCATGAAGCTGTCAAGTGCTTCTGTGGTGAGGCTTATTTGACAACGGCAAGTCATTTGTGATAGAAATGATTTCAATTCAAACTATTTCAGCTAAAGTGTTTTGAGATGAATGATTCTAAGTCCTGTCCTGATGCTGAGGGATTTGTTCCTCGCATCGTCGAAGCGCAACGTATGGATGCGCATGATACCCCTGATGTTCCCAAGAGCAGTTACGATTTGAGAATCCTTCAGTCGTTGCGCCGGGTCATTCGGGCGGTAGATCTCCATTCCCGCAAGCTGGCCATGCAATACAACATTACCGGGCCGCAATTGGCTTGTTTGACGGCCATGGCTGAGCAGGGGGCGATGACGGCGTCAACACTGGCGCGCAGCGTGTACCTGAGTCCGAGTACCATTGTCGGCATTCTTGACCGTTTGGAGCACAAGGGGTTGGCAGAGCGTAAACGCAGTGAGCGGGACCGCCGCGTAGTGCAGGTGTCGCTGACCGAGGCGGGACTGGCGCTGGTTGGGAAAAATCCGTCGTCGTTGCAGGAAAATCTGGCAACCGCCCTTCAGGAACTGCCGGAGCTGGAACAGGTGTCGATCACCATGGCTCTGGAGCGGATTGTTGAACTGATGGAGGCCGGCAGTATTGATGCCTCTCCGGTTCTGGAAACCGGTGCTCTGGAGCATTACGACGCCGACAAAAAAGACTAATTTCTAAAGTAAGGCTGGCATGCGTCAGCTGGAACATAAAGGCCAAGAGCGATCTTGGCCTTTTTTATTTTCACCTGAGTGAATGCGTTTCACTCGAAACCCCAAGAGAGCGATATGTCGATTTTTAACAAAGCTCAGCAGGAGATTGCCGAACATCTCGGCGATGAAAAAATTGTTTTATCGAAATGGAAAGACTGGAAATGGCAGATGAGTAAATGCATCAAGTCGGTGGACGACTTTGAGCAGTTGCTCGGCATTGAGTTTGAACCGGAATACCGGAAAAAAATAGAACAAACTGTGGACACGTTTCCACTCTCCATTACCCCCTATTATCTCTCGTTGATTAATACTGACGACTATGCCAACGACCCGGTATTTCGCCAGGCATTTCCGGTGCCCGAAGAGTTGCAGGTGTTGGATCATGATATGGCTGATCCGTTGGCGGAAGATCAGGACAGCCCAGCTCCGGGCATTACCCATCGCTATCCGGACCGGGTGTTGTTTCATATCAGCAATATTTGCTCGATGTACTGCCGTCACTGTACGCGTAAGCGCAAAGTCGGTGATCAGGATACTGTGCCGGGGCGTGAAGAGATCGAAGCGGGCCTGGAGTATATCCGGAACAATCCAGTGGTGCGCGATGTCCTGCTGTCTGGTGGCGATCCGCTGATGCTGTCGGATGACCATCTCGATTGGATTCTCACCGAACTGGACCAGATTGAGCATGTGCAGGTGGTGCGTCTTGGCACCCGCATGCCAGTGGTGCTGCCCTATCGCATCACCGACGATCTGGTGGCGGTGTTGAAGAAACATCACCCTATTTGGGTCAATACCCATTTCAACCATCCGCGCGAGATGACGACCTCGTCGAAAGAGGCGGTGCGCAAGCTGGCGGATGCCGGTATTCCTCTGGGCAACCAGAGTGTTCTGCTCGCCGGGGTCAATGACTGCCCGCGCATCATGAAAGCGCTGGTTCATAAGCTGGTCGCCAATCGAGTGCGCCCGTACTACCTCTATCAATGTGACCTGTCGGAGGGGCTGAACCATTTTCGTACCCCGGTTGGCAAGGGGATTGAGATCATGGAAAGCCTGCGTGGCCATACCAGTGGTTTTTCGGTTCCCACCTATGTAGTGGATGCGCCGGGCGGTGGCGGCAAAATTCCGCTCAATCCCAATTACCTGGTGTCTCTGTCCACCAATAAGGTGGTGCTGCGTAATTATGAAGGGGTGATCACCACCTATAAAGAGCCGGACAGTTATGAACAGCATTTCTGTGATCGCAAATGTGATGCCTGTGACCTGCAATTGCAGCTGGATGATGCCGAGGAATATCGTGCCATCGGTATAGAAAAGCTGTTGGCAGACCATGATCAGACCATCTCCTTAACCCCCGAAGACAATGAAAGGATGGAACGCCGCGCACTATGAGTGATGAGATTGTCCACTTTAAACATTCGCAGTTGCAACACGGCAAAAGCAATGATCGTGTCTATCTGATGAAGGTGGACGAGCGTGACTTGCCGGAGGTGATTCAGTTGGCCGAAACACTGGCCGAGGAACACGGTTACAGCAAGCTGTTTACCAAGGTTCCGGCCACGCTGGAACATGCCTTTTTCGCCCATGGTTTCATCGAGGAAGCTCGGGTTTCTGGTCTGTTCGGTGGTGAACAGGAAGGGGTTTTTCTCAGTCGCTTTGTCGACGCTCAACGTGGTGAAGAGCAGTATGTCGATACCGTCCAGGATGTGCTGGCTGCCGCCCGAGCTAAGCCGACCGTATCGTTTACCGACGCCGTATTGCCCGCAGGCTACTCCTGTCAGCTTCTTGGTCCGCAGGATGCCGAGGACATGGCCGCTCTGTATAAGGTGGTTTTTGAATCCTATCCGTTTCCGATTCATGATCCGGACTATCTGCGTCAGACCATGGATGAGGATGTGATCTATCACGGCATCCGTCATCACGGTGTGCTGGTCGCGGTGTCTTCATCAGAGATGAATGTGGCGCAAAAGCATGTTGAGATGACCGATTTTGCCACCCATCCCGATCAGCGAGGTGCCGGTCTGGCCAGTTTTCTGCTCGAAGAGATGGAGCAGGATATGCGCCGCCGCGGCATCCGCACCGCATTTACCATTGCCCGAGCCTATTCGTTCGGCATGAATATCACCTTCAGCAAGCACGGTTACCGCTTTACCGGCACGCTGGTCAATAACACCCAGATCTTCGGCCAATTGGAGAGCATGAATATCTGGTTCAAGGCGTTGTAACAGCTTGATACCGAATCGTTTCTTTTAACGCACAAGAGCATAGGCTTTACACAACACAAAGGGGAAAACATGTCTGATGACCGTGGCGCCACCACGCAAACATGGCAGCAACAACTGGCTAACTTTGTCAACACCATCGAACGACTCGAGCAGTATGTGAATCTCACCGACGATGAACGGCAGATTCTTGAACAGAATAAGACCACTTGGGGCACCACCCCCTACTTTGCCTCACTCATGGACGCGGATGATCCGCAATGTCCAATCCGCAAGCAGGTCATCCCATCAAGTTTGGAACAGCAAAATACCTACGGCATGGACGATTACCTGATGTGGAAGGAGAATCGCGACACCGAAGAGCAGCGGCCGGACAGCATTGCCCGCCAGTACAAGGATCGCGTGGCCTTTACCGTCACCCAGACCTGCGGTATTTATTGTCGCCACTGCTTTCGCAAAGAGCTGGTGGTGGATGGCGACCTGACGTTCGACTTTAATGTGGATGACGGGTTAGAGTGGATCAGCCAGCATCCCGAAGTGCGTGATGTGCTGATCACCGGCGGTGATCCGTTATTGCTCCCTGATGAAAAGATTGCCTACCTGATTGAGCGGTTGCGGGCGATTCCCCACATTCAAATGATCCGTTTCGGTTCACGGGTGCCGATTGTGTTGCCGCAGCGTATTACCCCGGAATTGAAAAATATTCTCGGCGGCAACCATAAGGTGCCGATCTGGCTGAATACCCAGTGTAACCATCCCAAAGAGCTGACCGAACACACCGCCCAGGCGGTGTATGATCTGATGACCTGCGGCGTCAATGTTGGTAATCAGGCGGTCCTGCTTAAAGGGATCAACGACGATGTTGAGACCTTCCGTGAACTGCACCAAAAACTGTTGCGGGTGCGTATCCGTCCCTATTATGTGTTTTACTGCGAAGCGGCGCCGGGCATCGATCATTTCCGCACACCGGTGGAAAAGGGAGCCGAATTGATTCGCGATGCCTTGCGTGGCCACACCACCGGTCTGGCGCAGCCCATGTATGTGGTGGCGACCAATATCGGCAAGATTCCGCTGATGCCCGATTACTATATTGTGGATAAGGACGACGAACAATACACCCTGCGTAACCACAAAGGGCAAATTACCCATCTGCCGAATATTCCAGAATAAGTAGTCGGTACTTGCAGTAAGAACGATGAAAAGCCCCGGTCACGTCAAGGACCGGGGCTTTTTTTAGCTGTGAACCGGTCGGTCCAGAGAGCGGTACTGAATGGCCTCGGCCAGGTGGGATTGGTGAATGTTGTCTTCGTTGGCCAGGTCGGCGATGGTGCGGGCGACTTTAAGGATGCGACTGTAGCTGCGGGCGGAGAGGCCGAGCCGTTCGGTCACCTGGGCGAGAAGTTGCTCCCCGTCGCTGTCCAGAGCGCAGAAGGCACGGATATGGCGCGCCTGCATCTGGCCGTTGGTGTACAGCTGGTGTTTGCGAAAACGTTCGCGCTGGACCTGACGGGCCAGTTCGACGCGGCGACGGATAATTTCGCTCGATTCGCCCTCCTGCTTGTCGGCAAGTTCCTGATGGTTGACTCGCGGCACCTCGATGTGCAGGTCGATGCGGTCAAGCAGCGGCCCGGAAAGGCGGCTGCGGTAGCGCTGTAATTGTGGCGGTGTGCAGTGGCAGGCATGATGGCTGTCACCGAGAAAGCCGCACTGGCAGGGGTTCATGGCGGCAACCAGCATGAAGTCGGCCGGATAAGTGAGACTCAACGCGGCACGGCTGATCACCACTTGGCCGTCCTCAAGGGGTTGGCGTAACATCTCCAACACGTTTTTGCGAAATTCAGGCAGCTCATCAAGAAACAACACACCGTTGTGCGACAGGCTCACTTCACCAGGGCGTGGAATACTGCCACCGCCGATCAGTCCGGCATCGGAGATCGTGTGATGGGGGGCGCGAAATGGTCGCTGGCGGATCAGTGCCTCATGCTGGCCGAGCAGGCCGGAGACAGAATGGATTTTGGTGGTTTCCAGGGCCTCGCTGAAATCGAGTTGCGGTAATATCGTTGGAACGCGTCTAGCCAGCATGGTCTTGCCGCTGCCTGGCGGACCAACCATCAGCATGTTGTGCCCACCGGCTGCAGCTACCTCCAGCGCACGTTTTGCATGTTGCTGGCCACACACTTCGCTGAAGTTTTCTTCGTGGCAGGGGCTCGCGGTGATGGGCGGTGATGGTTCCGAAAAGGCGCAGAGGACTGCTTCGTCGTTAAGGAACATCACCACTTGGGCGAGGTTTTCCACGGGGTAAACCGGCAACCCCTGAACGGCTGCACCTTCGGCTGCATTGTCCTGAGGCAGGATCAGTCCGTCGAGGTTCCAGTCTTTGGCCGCAGCCGCCACCGCCAGCGTGCCGCGCACCGCTTTTATGCGGCCGTCGAGCGAGAGTTCGCCCATATACAGATAGCGGCGGGCTTTTTCGCCGACAATGCCGGTGGCGGCAAGGATGCCCAGAGCCATGGGTAAATCAAGGGAGGCGGCATCTTTGCGGATATCAGCCGGGGCCAGGTTGACGGTGATGCGCCGCACGGGAAAATCGTAGCCACTGTTTTTGATCGCCGATTTGACGCGATCCTTGCTCTCTTTGACCGCACCTTCCGGCAGTCCGACGGTAGAGAACTGTGGCAGCCCCTGGGCGACATCCACTTCAACTTCCACTGGATAGGCATCAATGCCGATCAGGGCTCCCGATAAAATATTTGCCAACATAGATAACTCTTATTTGAGTAAAATTATTACAAAAGGCAAATAATATAGACATAAAA